>JAEWWY010000279.1 GCA_023458835.1 Bacillota bacterium | reverse complement strand
TCTTACACCGCTTCCAAACATTATTGTATCGCTGCCGCGGATACAATAGTATTTTCCACTAGCCTTAAGGCTCACCCTACTGATCCTGTCAGGCATATTCGCTGAAGGAGGACAATGGTTGTATGGAAATGGAGAAAGTGTTCAACCCCCAGGCGATCGAAGGGGATATATACAAGGAATGGGAAGCATCCAGCGCGTTTGTGGGGCGGCGGATACCGGGCAGGGAAACCTTCACCATTGTGATGCCGCCGCCAAACATTACGGGGCAGTTGCACATGGGCCATGCCATGGATTGCCTGATGCAGGACGCTCACGTACGCTACCACCTCATGAAGGGTGATGCTACGCTGTGGCTGCCGGGCACGGATCACGCTTCCATCGCTACGGAAGTGAAGATCGTGGAGCAAATGGCCAAGGAAGGCCTCACCAAGGAGGATATCGGCCGGGACGGGTTTTTGGAACGGGCTTGGAAGTGGAAGGCTGAATACGGCGGGCGCATCACACAGCAGCTTCGCCGCCTGGGCGCAAGCTGCGACTGGAGCCGGGAGCGCTTTACCATGGATGGGGGCTGCTCCAAGGCCGTGCGGGAAGTGTTCGTGCGGCTCTATGAAAAGGATCTGATCTACCGGGGCGACCGCATCATCAATTGGTGTCCCGTGTGCAGGACGGCTCTTTCCGATGCCGAGGTGGAGTATGAGGAGCAGGCCTCTCATCTGTGGCATATCCGCTATCCTGGTGCGGATGGAAGCGCGGGGGTGGTGGTGGCTACCACCAGGCCGGAGACCATGCTGGGGGATACCGGCGTAGCCGTGAATCCGGAGGATGAACGCTATGCGCATTTGGTGGGCAAGACGGTAATCCTTCCGCTGCTTGACCGGGAGATCCCCGTGGTAGCCGACAGCTATGTGGACAAGGAATTCGGCACCGGCGCCGTGAAGATGACGCCGGCCCATGACCCCAATGATTTTGAGGTAGCCCAGCGCCATAACCTGGCCATTTTGCGGGTGACCAATGACGACGGCACCATGAACGAGTTTGCCGGTTCCTATGCGGGCCTCACCCAGCAGGAATGCCGCCGCCGGGTGCTGGAGGATCTGAGCAAGCTTGGCCTGCTGATCAAGATTGAGGACTACACCCATAACGTGGGCACCTGCTACCGCTGCCACAAGACTGTGGAGCCTCTGGTGAGCCGTCAGTGGTTTGTGAAAATGAAACCTCTGGCTGAGCCTGCCTTAAAGGCGGTGCGGGAAGGCAAAACGAATTTTGTGCCCGAGCGGTTTTCCAAAACGTATTACAACTGGATGGAGAATATCCGCGATTGGTGCATCAGCCGTCAATTATGGTGGGGCCACCGCATCCCCGCCTGGTATTGTGAGGAATGCGGCCATATGACCGTGGCGCGGGAAGAGCCCTCCGCCTGTGCAAAATGCGGCAGTCCGCGCCTAAATCAGGATGAGGATGTGCTGGATACCTGGTTCTCCTCGGCCTTGTGGCCCTTCTCCACCCTGGGCTGGCCGGAAGAAACGGAGGATTTGAAGTATTTCTATCCTACCGATGTGCTGGTAACAGGGTATGATATCATTTTCTTCTGGGTGGCGCGGATGATCTTCAGCGGCATTGAGCAGATGGGGCAGACTCCCTTCCACACCGTGCTCATACACGGCCTGGTGCGGGATGACAAGGGCCGTAAAATGTCCAAATCCCTGGGCAATGGCGTGGACCCGCTGGATATCATCGAGCAGTACGGGGCAGATGCGCTGCGCTTCTCCCTGGCCATGGGCGTGAGCCCCGGCAATGATACCCGCTTCTCCACCGAAAAGGTGGAGGCGGCCCGGAATTTTGCCAACAAGGTATGGAACGCCTCCCGCTTCGTGCTCATGTACACGCAATCCCGGGAAGAACTGGCTGGGAAAACGCTGCTTTTGCCGGATCAGTGGATCCTCTCCCGCTGCATGAAGGCGGTCCGGGAAGTGACCGCCCACATGGAGGAGGGCGATTTTGGCCTGGCGGCCCAGAAAATTTATGATTTTGCCTGGTCGGAGTTCTGCGATTGGTACATTGAGCTTTCCAAGGGCCGCTTGATGGGCGAGGACGCAAACAGCCGTGCCACGACCCAGGCAGTGCTTACCTACGTGCTGGAGACGCTTTTGAAGCTTCTGCATCCCTTTATGCCCTTTTTGACCGAGGCGGTGTATAAAAACCTGCCGGGAGCGCAGGGGTTCCTGATGCTGTCCGATTGGCCCGGGATCGATCCCGCCTACGATTTCCCGGCGGAGGAAAACCACATGCAGGGTGTGATGGATATGATCAAAACCATCCGCAACCTGCGGGCGGAAATGAACGTGGCTGCCGGCAAGCGTACGCGCCTTATGCTATTGCCTAGCGAGGGCTGGGCAGAAACACTGCAGGGTGCAAAGCAGTATTTCCAGCGCCTGGCGGGGGTATCCCACAGTGAGACATTGGCGGACAGGGCGGCCGTCACCGAAAAGACGGTGAGTGCCGTATGCGCCGCCGGGGAATTGTTTATCCCCCTGGGCGACCTGGTGGATTTTGAAAAGGAAATCGCACGCCTTCAAAAAGAGTATGAGAACCTTTTGAAGGAAATCGAACGGGCGGCGGGGAAATTGAATAATCCGGGCTTTATTGGAAAGGCACCGGCCTCATTGGTGGAGCAGGAGAAGGAAAAGCTTGCCACCAATCAGGCCATGGCGACGACACTGGAAAAGCGCATCGCCGAACTGAAAGGGATGGGCGAATGAACGCTGCGCAAGCGGTGGCTTATATCCACGGCGCCCAATATACCGGCGCCAAAAATGGGCTGGAGAATACCCGTGCACTGCTTACCCAACTGAACATCCCCATGACCCCGGTGCCCGCCATTCACGTGGCGGGCACTAATGGCAAGGGCTCCGTATGTGCCATGCTGGACAGCATGCTCCGGGCCTGCGGACTGAAGGTGGGCTTGTATACCTCTCCTTTTTTGCAATCTTACAACGAGCGCATCCGTATGGACGGCGCACCCGTGTCCGATGAAATCCTGGCCAGGGCCGTGACTCGGGTGAAGGAAGCGGCGGACAGCCTTCTCAATCAGGGGATACACCCCACCGCCTTTGAGCTTGGTACTGCCACGGCGTTTTTGATCTTTCGGGAGGAGAAGGCCGATATTGCCGTGATGGAGGTGGGCCTGGGCGGAAGGCTGGACCCTACCAACGTGATCACGCCGCTTATATCGGTTATCGCGGCCTTGGGCATGGATCACATGGAATACCTGGGCGATACCCTGGAAAAGATTGCGGGAGAGAAGGCTGGCATCATCAAGCCTGGCGTCCCGGTGGTGCTCTATCCTGCCCGCCAGGAGGCGGAATCAGTCGTACACGCCACCTGTGAACAAAAGCAGGCGCCCTTGACTGCACTTCGCCACCGGCAGGCAGTATTCCATCAGGCGGATGCATATTCGAGCCATGCTGATTTTGATCTGCCCAATGGTAAGATGGAGGATGTGCGCATCCCCTTGCCGGGGCTGCATCAGGTGGAAAACGCCTTGACGGCGCTGACAGCCATGGACCTGCTGCCCGGCTTTTCCGTTACCCGGGAGGCCATGCGGCAGGGCATGGAGCACGTACGATGGCCGGCGCGTCTGGAGTGGATCGGGAATTTTCCCAGGGTGCTCCTGGATGGGGCGCATAATCCCCAGGGTATGGAAGCTTTGCGCGGCTTTGCGGATCTGTTTCTCCACAAGGAGAAGCGGGTGCTGTTAACCGGCGTGCTTCGGGAAAAGCTGAACGGCAAAATGCTGGAGGATATGGCATCCCTGGCGGATCGGGCTGTCACCGTCACCCCGGATAATCATCGGGCCATGCCCGCGCCGGAGCTGGCGGAGCTTTTGCAGGAGGAAGGCTGCGCGGCGGAAGCCGCCGCAGATGTTGGGGAAGGGCTGGAAAGAGCAAGGGAGCTTGCCGGGGCGGATGGCGTTATTATCGCGGCGGGTTCCCTGTACCTGGCCGGGGCGCTGCGCAGCATGCTGGGCTTGCGGGATGAGAGCCTTTCGTGATATGCTGGATAAAACGGGAAGGTTTTGGGAGGTTTCATGGAATTTCGTCATGAGCCGGTATTGCTTCAGGAGGTTTTACATTGGCTTGATGCAAAGCCCGGCGGTGTCTATGCAGATGGCACGCTGGGGGGCGGCGGCCACAGTGAGGCCATATTGCAAAAGGCCGGGGAATACGGGGCTCTATATGGCATCGACCGGGATCCGGCGGCCATCGGGGCGGCTTCCCGGCGCCTTGCAAACTATCGCGGCTTTCATCCCATCCGTGGGAATTTTCATGAGGTGAAGGAACTGCTTGCGGAAGCAGGCGCACCAAAGCTGGACGGAGCACTTTTGGATTTGGGCGTTTCCTCCCATCAGTTGGATACGCCTGAGCGGGGCTTTTCCTATCATGAGGATGCGCCGCTGGATATGCGCATGGACCCCGACTCAGGGATCCCGGCGGCGGAATGGCTGCAAAGCGTTTCCCAGCAGGAATTGACGAAAA
>JAEWWY010000278.1 GCA_023458835.1 Bacillota bacterium | reverse complement strand
TTGTCAGGCTGCCCGATCACGCCGATACGCTGGAGAAGATCGCCGCCTCGGCCGCGGAGGATTTTTACAAGGGGGAGCTGGCCGGCCGCATTGTAGAGGACAGCAGGGAATTTGGCGGATATTTCTGCAAGGAAGATTTTTCGGAATACGATGTGTCCTGGGTGGAGCCCATCTCGGTGAACTACAGGGGTTACGACGTTTGCGAAATACCCCCCAACGGACAGGGCATCGTGGCGCTGATGGCGCTGAACATCCTCAAGGAGTTTGATTTTGCGCAAAGGGAGGACGCCGGTACCTTCCACAGGCAATGGGAGGCCATGAAGCTGGCCTTTGCCGACGGGCTGCACCATGTGACCGATCCTATGGCCATGGCCGTTGATTACCATGACCTTCTTCAGCCTTCCTACGGCGCAATCCGGGCGAGGGAGATCGGGGAAACGGCCAAAACGCCCGCGGCCGGCATGCCGCCCAGGCGCGGCACGGTCTACCTGTGCGCGGCTGACGGCGAGGGCAACATGGTTTCCTATATTCAAAGCAATTATATGGGCTTTGGCTCCGGCATCGTCATCCGCGGAACGGGCATCAGCCTGCAAAACAGGGGCCATGATTTTTCCCTGGATGAAAAGGACATAAACTGTCTCATGCCCCGCAAGAAGTCATACCACACCATCATCCCCGGCTTTTTGCTGAAGGATGGGCAGGCGGTGGGCCCCTTTGGGGTGATGGGAGGCTATATGCAGCCCCAGGGCCATGTGCAGGTGGCCATGAACCTGATCGATTTTCATCTGAACCCCCAGCAGGCGCTGGACGCGCCCCGCTGGCAATGGATGCGGGACAACCGTTTCCTGGTGGAGGACGATTTCAATATCGAGATCGCCAAGCAACTGGCCGCCAGGGGACACAAGGTGGAAGTAGCGCTGGACAGAGTCGCCTTCGGCCGCGGGCAGATCATTGTACGCACCGGGGAAGGCACGCTGATAGGCGGCACGGAGAAGCGGACGGACAGCAATATCGCCTGCTATTGAGGATGCGTCATCGCATCAATACTGCTATCCTTTGCGTATCCTTCTTTTCCAGTCCTCAGGGATTTCCGTTTCGCAAATCATGTCATCCACATCGTCAATCGGGCACAATGTGTAAAAGAACTCCCGGCCGATCTTGCTGGAGGCGGCCAGGAAAATTTTTCGCTTGGCATGCTTGAACATGAGCTGGCGCATTTGAGATTCCTCCATGGAGGAGTCGGTGAGCCGCCCGTCCGCGGTAATGCCTCGGCAGGAGAAGAAGAACAGATCGGCGTTTATGTTTTCGATCAGGTGCTCGGCGTGCCTGCCGATAAAGGAATAAGAATTATCGATCATTACGCCGCCGGTGACAAGGGTTTTGATATGCTTTTCCCCCAGTGCCATGGCAGCCTTTAAACCGCTGGTGATGGCCAAAAGGTTGGTAAAGCCCGTAAGGTATGGAATGAGGCTGTAGGCGGTGGAAGAGGCGTCGATCATGATCACGTCGTTTTCCTTTACCAGCGCCGCGGCTTTTTTGCCGATGATGTTCTTTGCTTCAGTCTGCTCACTTTCGCGCATGTACAACGGCACATCTTTGTTGGATTTCAGCAGCATCGCGCCGCCGTAAATCCGCTTGATCAAGCCGTTCTTTTCCAGCGATTCCAAATCCCTGCGGATGGTCGCCTCGCTGACATATAATGATTTTGCCAGCTTTTTTACGGATGTTGCCCGGTCACCCTGAAGCATCTCCAATATTTTTTCATACCGTTCCACACCAAACATGTTGCCTCACCTCCCCTTTATTATACCGCACCTTCCTCAAAAATCAATCATAGTGATGATAATCCTTGCGCATTTATGAGTAATTTCATGATTATTTGGCATTCAAAATGATATTCATTGACAAAGTAGTTTTGCACCCTATACAATGAATGTAAGCTTCGGCAAGGATTTTATGATAAAAAGAAGGAACAGAAAAAAATGAGCTTCTCTACGATGTCCTTTGAACAGTTGCTTGCACAGGGCGGTCATGCCTGTGCCTGCGGCCACCACCATCAGACGGATCTTCAATACCTGAAAATGGAGGCGGGGGCGGTGCGCTTCCTGCCGGAAGCGCTTGGGCGGCTGAATGTGCGCATGCCGTTTATCGTGTGCGACAAAAATACGCACCAGGCGGCATGGGGCCGTGTGGAGCCGGTTTTGCAGGCGGCAGGCATTCCCTACGTGCTCAACCGGCTGGAGGGGGATTTGCTGGAGCCGGATGAGCATACAGTGGGCGCGCTGTGCATGGCGTTTGACCCCAGTTGCGATGTGGTGCTGGCCATTGGCTCCGGTGTGATCAACGATAGCTGCAAGGTGCTGGCCCATGTTGCCGGGCTTCGGAGCATGGTGGTGGCTACCGCCCCTTCCATGGACGGATACGCCTCCAATTCCTCCTCCATGATTCAAAAGCGGGTGAAGGTAACGCTGTATAATGCGTGTCCGGCGGCCATTATCGCCGATACCGATATTCTTAAGGACGCGCCGATGCGCATGCTGTGGGCCGGACTTGGGGATATGCTGGCCAAGTATGTGTCCATCTGCGAATGGGGCATTTCCCACTTGGTCACCGGGGAATATTATTGCGAGAATGTGGCCGGCCTGGTGAGGCAGTCCTTAAAAAAGTGCGTGGACGCCGCCCAGGGCCTTAAAAAGCGGGAGCCTGCCGCCATTTTGGCGGTCACGGAGGGGCTGACGCTCTCAGGCATCGCCATGAGCTTTGCGCAGGTTTCCCGCCCCGCTTCCGGCCTGGAGCACTACTTCTCCCACATTTGGGAGATGATGGCCTTGGATCGGGGGCAGCACAGCGATTTTCACGGGATCCAGGTAGGCATTGGAACATACCTGACGCTCCGGCTCTATGATGACATCCGCGGGATCCGGCCCGACCGAAGCAAGGCGGAAGCCTTCATGGCCTCTTTTGATAACAGTGCCTGGGAGGCACAGATGCGCGCCATATTCGGGAAGGCTGCCGATGTCGTTATCTCCGGCGAGCATGACAGCTATCACAAGAACGACCCCCAGCGCCATCGCCAGAGGCTGGACAACATTCTGGCCCACTGGGGAGAAATTCAGGATATCATTGCCCGGGAGCTGCCTCCCACCGATGAGGTGGCGGCCCTGATGCGCAGCCTTGGTATGCCGATGGAGCCTTCGGATATCGGCATCAGCCGTGAGGACGTATACGCGGCCTTCATCGGTTCCCGGGATGTGCGCGATAAATACCTGACCAGTTCGTTTTTATGGGATCTGGGGCTTCTGCATGAAATGCGGCTGCCTGTCTGAGAAAGAGAACAGGGACGTCCAGCCTGCAGGCC
>JAEWWY010000277.1 GCA_023458835.1 Bacillota bacterium | reverse complement strand
ACAAGGGAATATGGCTATTACCGCCTGGCGGACCCCTATGTGCAGATCAGCAGCATCATGCCGCAAAAGCGGAACCCCTCCTCCCTGGAGCATGCCCGCCCCATCGCCAGCGCCCTGATATCCAACGCACAGGCCGCTATCACGCTGCTTCACAACACACCCTTTGGCGATATGGTGGATTCCGAGGAGCAATTGCAGCCGTACCTGTACAGCGCTATCGCATGCGCCATCAAAGTACTCTCCCTTTTGACCTCCAATTTCGCCACCATGACCATTCAAAAGGATCTGATGCGCAGGCGCTCCGGCGAAGGGTTCATTACCGCGACAGAGCTGGCGGATACCCTGGTGCGGGAAAAGGGGCTTTCTTTCCGGGAAAGCCACCGCATCACCAGCACCATTGTCAAAACACTGCACGCAAAGGGCATGACCCAGGAGGACCTGCACGCGGACATGCTGCAGGAGCTCTTAAAGGACGCTGCCGCGGTGGACGAGGCGCTGATCAAAAGGGCCTTGGACCCGGCGCATTTTATTAAAATCCGGGGCGTTACAGGCGGACCGGCCCCCGAGGAGCTTTCCCGCATGCTCTCCTCCCGCCAGGAACGCTTTTCAGCGGCCAGGCAGGATTTGAAAGCGCTGTGGCATGATCTTTCCCAGGCGAAAAATCTGCTGGGGGAGAAAGTAAAGCCTTACCTGGAAGCATGATTTGCCCGGCATTTCAGCCTCCGCCGGGAGCACCATCGAAGCCGTGATTTTCGTACGCTACAACTCCCATGGATAATAAGAAAGCGTCCGCCTGCGATATTGAAAAACGCATGGCGGACGTTTTGTGTAAATAAGTTTCATCCGGCAGTGAACCTTTTTCTTCCATGCCGCGTCCTATATGCGTATCAGCGCTGATGCAAGAGGAGAGCCCTATGACTCAAGAAGCATTTGAGGCGGAGGTCACCCGGCTTACCGAATCCATGTACCGGATGAGCTTTGCTATGCTGCCAAGGTATCAGGACAGGCAGGATGCCGTGCAGAATGCCATCCTCAAGGCCTGGCAGTACAAAGACCGCCTGCGGGACGAAAGCAAGTTCAAATCGTTCCTGCTGAAAATTCTCACCAATGAATGCCATACCATCCGGCGCAAAACCCGGCGGGAGCTATATGTGCCCATCCCGGAAGAGAACATCCATTTTCCGGACGCGTCGCTTCGGGAGGCTGTATCCGCCCTGCCGGAAAAACTGCGGGTAACTGTTGCCCTGCATTACATGGAAGGCGCTTCAGAAGACGATATCGCTTTCATCCTGCATATACCCAAGGGCACAGTCAAATCCCGGCTGAACAGGGCGCGGATGCTGCTGCGCCGGTCCCTTTCGGAGGAGGTGCAGTCATGACAAATAAGAAGATCTCCCCGGAGCGCTGGCAGGCACTGTATGGTCCCGTTCCGCAAGACTTTGATCTGTTGGTTCAACAAGCGCTGAAAAAAGCGAGGAGGGCGCCTATCATGAAGCGTTTTACCCTGCGCGCTGCGCTGATATTGCTGATATGCCTTTTGCTTTTGACCGGCATCGCTTTGGCCGCCACCGGCATGTTCAGCACAAAAAACTCATTAGATATGTATACTTCCGCCCCAACGGACGGTACGGGGATGGATATTCAGACAACCCTTCAGCAGACCGGTGGCGATTTCCCCGACCTCACCGTTAAGGTGCGGGATGCTGTTTTCGATGGCGTCACGGCCTTCGTGACGGTGGAGTACAAGCTCAAAAATCCGGAAAAGGACATGATCCTCAGTGTTATAGATACATTCGGCTGGCCTTTAAAAGAGTATGGGCGCTGGCCAGGCTATCACGAGCGGCCCCTGACTGACCCCAAAACGGATCCTCGCCAAAAAATGGTAGTGGAAGACCAGGGAACACGTGTATATGGCATACAAAATCACTCTATCGCTGAGGCCATTTATGAATCGGATGGGGTGCTGGTGCTTACCTACCGTATTCGTCTGGATAGCGAGGGCCTGTATGAACTCAATTGGGAGGATATGCAACCGGAGGATTGGGAGAACCTGAATCTTGCAGTGCCAACCCCTTCACCAGAACCAATTTGGGCGACCATGAATCCCCCGCTCTCGGATGAAGAAGTAGCCTTGCGGGCGTACGTTCCTAACAAAGACACGCTTTTCGCTGATCTGCCAGAGCCTACCCAATCGCCTGATTATCTCAAACATGTATTGAGCAAATTGGCCGGTGAGGAACCGTTGGATTTAGTGTTAAAGGCTGATTTCTTAGTATGGCCAGACAGTTCGCAGGATTACCGAAAGAAGCTATACAGCTGCAATGTGGGAATTACGCTTCAAAAGCAGGAAACACCTAACGTGCGCTTTCTTCAAAGTTCTATAACACAAGACAAGATAACACTAACAGACGTAAAAGTTACCTTTACAAGCCTTGCAACCTACATGGACATCCAGTCCACATTCCCCATGGGCATCGGCACCCGCCCAGAGAACAGGGGCGAATTGGGGGCCGGCCTGTCATTTGAATGGGTGGACGAAACCGGGAACGCAATCGCCCATCTCGGGGAATCCTTGAGCGGCACCTATGAATCAGGTTCCATAGGAAGCGGGAACTATGAAAGGAACCGTTATGTAGCCTTTTGGCCCGCTGTGGAAACAATCCCGGACACCATCACGCTGCGGGCCTATAGCCACTACACTGATGAATACCTTGCAACTTTCACCGTCCCGCTGGCCCCGGCACAGCCCCAATCTCCTTCGCCCGCTCCATAAACCCAGAGCATAGCAAAGCGCCCGTTCCTGCGTCATACAGAAACGGGCGCTTTCTCATTCACCAAACCCTTACACCTGCCCGAACGCTTTGGCGAAGGCCTCCATTACATCCTCATGCAGGGTAAAGCTGTCCTCTACCTTTTTGCCGCTGATCTTCTCCACCGCAAACTTTTCGATGAAGTTCATGTGGGAGGTATTGAATCCGCCGCCAAGAACGCCCTGGGCAAGGGCGGCCTGACGAAGTTCAGAGGTAAACGCCGCGTCCAGCTGCTTTTCCGCCTGTTCTCCGCCCGCCATGCAGCACAGGAACAGCCCCAGCTTTTTCTTTTTCAGCTCGGCCGCGTGATTTGCCACAAAAGCCTTGATCTGCTTTCTGGGCATACCGGCATAGACAGAAGCCCCCAAAATAACAGTATCATATTTCTGAAGATTAGGCGTGCGGTCTTTCAAGTTCACCACATCGGCCCCGCCGGGCAAAACCGTTTGCAGCGTCTTGGCGCACTTTTCCGTCATGCCATGCTTGGTAGCGTATGCAATCAATACCGCCATGTTCATTCCTCCTTGCTCGTTAAAGCGTTTTCAATAGACTTCAAATAGGCATTGCAGGTCACGGTGGCGCCCGCCACGGCATCCACCTGCGTTGACTGGGCCGCAATCACCCGCTGGAACAGTTCAGCGCTCACCTTTGCATCGGAGAACATGACATCCTGGGAAAGGGCAATATCCCCGATTTTCTCCCCCGCTACGGTGACCTTTACCCGGTTGGTCCACCGTCCGCCGTCATAGCTGCCCTCATATATGCCATCGGCAAGCCCCCGGGCGGTAGCCTCCGCCAGCGCCGGCTGGCTTTTTGCGTCCAGCCCCCGGCTGATGAACGCGAAAACTCCCGTGAAAATGATCACCAACGCTGTAATGACAATTGCCGCAATCTTGAAAACCTTCTTCATCCTTTTCCCTCCGCGCTTTACAGCCCATTCTCCCCAAATGGCAAATAGCCGCGATTCAGCAACTGAATCGTGGCTATTATAACGGAAAGACAAACATTGTCAATGGATTCACAATGAAATTAATGGAAATCTAATCTTGTGCTTTCGGCCCGCCCATCCTTCGCGACAACCGGCCCATGGATCCATCATCTTTGCCGTTTCGGTTTTTCAGCAGGTTTCCGCTTGGAACGCACCTGCATGGATTCCAACATCCTCCGCCGCTCCGCCGGAGTCATCTTCCCAAAGGGAGAACCGCCCAATATGACCTTATCCTTTTCCGATGACGGATCCGCCCAGCTTGGCTTGATCTGCTCCGTCTTCTTTGATAGGACATCAACGCCGCCAGCAGCCTCACGGCTGTCCTGTGCCTTGGCTTCTTCCTTCCCAAACCATCCGGAAAAGTCACCAAGCGTCAGATCGTCGTCATCCTCTTCCATGACCGGGCGCGCGTCCTGGAACCGCGATGCCTGCGACAGACCCGCCTCCTCCAGCGGTTCTTTGGAAGGCTGCCGCTGAAGGGCTGCCGCCTGTTCTTCCCTATTCTTTTCCTCCTGCCAGGCGTTTTCCAAAAGCGCCTGCTTCAGACGTGCCTGCTCTTCCTGCCGCTCCAGGCGGGCCTTTTCCCGGCCGGCCGCTTCCTCTGCCTGAAGCCTTTCCTTTCGCGTTTCTTCCTCCGTATTATCATCCTGACCGGCCTTCAGGCTATCCCAGCGGCTTTGTTCGCGTTTGAGCAGCATCAGCCATTCCTGCTCCAGCCGTTCCTGTCCACGGCGCAACTGGGCAAGCTGCAGTTCCAGCCGCTCCTGCTTTTCGCCTTCCTGCTTTATGGGTTCATCCTTGGACAAAAGCGCTTGCTTGTACAGGTCCTGCAAGAATGAACAGCGCTTTTCCAGCGTGCGCGCAGTCTCCCGGGCGAAACGTGCCTCCCTCCGGCCCTTGTCCCGGGCGTAGCCGGTGAATATCCCGGCGAGGATCAGCACGGCAAAGGGTACCCATGTCTTCCAGTCACTCATAAGCACAAAAATATCCGTGCCTTGAGCACCATATCCTCTTGCCATGGAGAAGCTGGCAAATACAATGGCAAACAAGCCTGTTTGAAGTCCATGGGCCGCGCCAATGAGCACCACGTATAAAAGGCGCAGGTCCACCGCCGGGAACCCGCCCGCATCCGCCAGCATCTGCAATGCCTCCATGGCAGCATAGCCAGCCAGCAGCGATACACCCTTTACAAGCGCCGAATGACTTTTCAGGAAAGACCGTATCCGGCCTTTTTGCCCTTCCTGCTTTTCCAATAGCGCTTTTATGCCCAGATACAGGTTATCCAGCGCCACGCTCAGCCGGTCCGAAGGCGTAAAACCGTAGCTGCGCTGATAATCGTTTCCCTCCATGGGCGGATAACCCATTTCTCCCGTCCCCTGGGATACGCTGGCCCCCAGCAGCCCAAGCAGCGCCGTCAACTCCCGAACAGTCAGCACTTCCGCCCCGCGGACCATCAGCACTTCTTCAGGCTGCCCGCCCCTTTCCAGCAGCCTGTAAACAAGCTGCGCCACTTCCGCCGCAGAGATGAAATCCATCTGCGCATCCCTTGCAAAGGGAAGCGCAGCCGTTTCACCCTTGGCGGCAGCCAACAGCATCCGTCCGATCAGCGTATCCGTTTCACCGGGGCCAAACACGCAGGGAAGCCGCACAATGGTAGCATCCACGCCTTGCTTGCGGTAAGCCAGGCAAAGCTGCTCCATGGCCTGCAAAAGCATGCCCCGTTCGCTTAACGCCTCATTTGGGCGGCTCAGCTCCCCGGAGGTAAGATAGAGTACCCTATCGACCCCATGGCGTTTGGCAAGCGCCAACGCGTTGCCCAGTTGATCGGCCTCCCCCGGGATCCGGGTTTGCTGCTCGCCCCTTGTGGCCAAAAAAACCATGGCCTGAAAAGAATGCGCCTGAAACACCTGCTCCAGCGTTTTGAGATCGGACAGCGCAAGAACCTCCACGCCCTTGCCAAAGGCGATGGGCGGCGTTTGGTGAGCTGCAACCACCATATGATACTGCCGGGAAAGGCGCTGGCACAAATGGGCTGCAAGGGATGATACATTGCCTGTGATCAGCAGATTCTTCATTCGAAAATCGATCCTTCCTTCCGGTGCTGGGAAGCGGGAAAGAATCGGATATTTTGTATCCGGTTTATGGCCATATACATTCACTTGTATCATATCATGAAATAAGGCCGTATTCAATCCATTTCTTGGCCATCTGCCGAAAACTGTTCCCGGCGCGGCCGCCATGGCTGTATGACTTCCGAACATGCTGTACTTTTTTGTGGCAGCCGTCACGGAAATCTGTCAATTTATTGACATTGACCTGTTCCCTCCTTATAATAGTAATGTTAGCGGACATGCCGCATGATCGGCGCACCAGAAACAAGGAGGTTCATCCATGGCTATCAAAATGACTGTTGACGGCAATACGGCCGTCGGCCATGTCGCTTATGCGTTCAGCGACGTGGCAGCGATCTATCCCATCACGCCTTCCTCCAATATGGCGGAAGTAGTGGATGAGTGGTCGGCCCAGGGGCGCAAAAATCTGTTCGGGCAAACCGTCCGTGTGGCGGAAATGCAAAGCGAAGCCGGCGCGGCGGGTGCCGTACACGGATCGCTGGCCACCGGCGCTTTGACCAGCACCTTTACTGCCAGCCAGGGGCTGCTCCTGATGATCCCGAATATGTACAAAATCGCCGGCGAACTGCTGCCCAGCGTGTTCCATGTGAGCGCCCGGGCTTTGGCAGCCCATGCGCTGTCGATCTTTGGCGATCACCAGGACGTGATGGCCTGCCGTCAGACCGGCTTTGCCATGCTGTCTTCCAACAGCGT
>JAEWWY010000276.1 GCA_023458835.1 Bacillota bacterium | reverse complement strand
CCGTACAGCCGGGGCAATCGGTCGGCGATTTCCAGTTGAACGCCGGGCTGAACCGCCATACATTGGAAGCCGCCAACCCCAACGTGGATCTGGATAACCTGGTGCCCGGACAGGTGATCTGCGTGCCGGACGTGAACCAGCCCTGCCCGCTGCCCGCCTCTTACATCCTCAAGGAAAACGACACGCTGGAAACGGTGGCGGCAAAGTTCAACGTTTCCGTCGCCTCGCTGCTGCGGGCCAACCCCTGCCTGGCCCCGTCGGATTTCCTGCCCTGCGTATGCGTCAGCCTCCCAAGATAAAATACATCAAGACCTGCCGAACATATTATGCAAAGCGGCCATGGAATTCCACGGCCGCTTATGTCATGCCTTCTTTTTTATGATGGCATTTATGCGTTCGGTACAAAACACCATCAGAAGCCCCGTTCCCAAAAGGAACCAGGGGTAGATGCCGATGCCCGTAAGGTCGATGGCCTGCCCCAGCACCACAGGCATCAGCGTACTGCCAACGTAAGCGGATGCCATTTGAATGCCCACCAATTCCTGGGCATGCTGCTCACCAAAGCGTGCCGGCGTTTCATGCAGCAGCGCGGGAAAAATGGGAGCGCAGCCGATGCCCATAAGCGCCATGCCAACCGCGGCCGCCTCCCCCGGCAGCAAAAGCAGGCCCGCACCCGGAAGAATCAGCAAAAGCCCCCAGCGGATCAATTGTTTGCTTGTCGCTTTGAAGGTCAAAAATCCCGAAAGGAAGCGCCCCGCCGTAATGCCTGCGTAGAACAAGCTGGCCCACCAGGCCGCCCGGGCAGGCGGCAGCCCCTTCAATTCCACCAGAAAGCTGGCGCACCACAGCCCGGCGGATATCTCCAGGCTGCAATACACAAAAAAGGACGCAAGCGTCCACTTGACGCCGGGCAGCTTTAAGATGCCGCCCCGCCCCGCGCTTTGCACATTGGATTGCAGCTTTTCCTCCCTGCGCCATAAAGGCAAAGAAAAGAACAGCAGCAGGACAAGCCCGAACTGTATGGCGGATACGGCGCGGTAGCCGCCCTGCCAGAAGTTTCCCCGGCTCACAAAGGTGCCCATGATTGCGGGGCCCAGGGTGGCCCCGATCCCCCAGAAGCAATGCAGCCAGTTCATATGCCGTGCCTTGTAGTTCTTTGCCACGTAGCCGTTCAGCCCTGCATCCACGGCTCCCGCGCCGAGCCCCAGCGGCACCGCCATCAAATACAGCCACCACGCGCCGGGGGCAAAGGAGATGCCCAGCAGCGCGCAGGCTGTCATCAATACGCTGACAAGCGTTACCCGGCCTGTTCCAAACCGCCTGATCACCCGGCTGCTCATCAGGCTGGATATGACCGTACCCCCTGCCACCGCCAGGCTGATGCTGCCCGCCTGACCCAGGGGCGCCCCCCAGGCCATACGCATGGCGGGCCAGGCCGCCCCCAGCATGGAATCGGGCAGCCCCAAGCTGATGAAGGCCAGATAGATCATGCACAAAAAGAATACTGCCATACAAACACCCTCATCATTCAATACTTTTGCTCACTTGCATTGGGAAAACCGCTGGGAAAGATGCTGCACATGGTATCGGGCCATGCTGGCGCCAAGCGCCGATTCCTCCGGGGTAGGCGGCGTATCCCCCATCAGCCCCACAAACTGGCTCACCTTCAGGCCCAGCGCCTCCTGCATATCCATATCGCTGCCGCCCGGGCTCACCAGATAATAGCATAGGAGGGAGTCCTCCTGGCCTATGCGGTGGGCCCGGTCCTCCGCCTGGCTGTGGACCGCGGGCGACCAATCCAGCTCCCCGAACACCACACACCCGGCCCTTTGCAGGTTCAGCCCGGAGGCCGCACGGAGGGAGATGCAGCACAGGTCCGTTTTTCCCTCCATAAACCGGCGCACGGCCTCGTCCTTTTGCGCCCCTGTTTCCCGGCCCGTGATAAAGGCCGGGGCAAAAGCCTTCAATTCCTTTTTGTAATCGTCCATCACCTTATGGTGGTGGGCAAAGAGCAGCACCTTTTCTCCGGCTTCCAGCAATGCTTTTACGAACTGGCATACGTAGGGCGCTTTGGCCAGGCCCGTGGCCTGGCGTTCCTCCTGGGATATCTGCTCCTCCAATATCGCCCGCCGGGAGGCGGTCATGCTTTCATCCTGCCGCCAGTGGAGCAGCTTCTCCAATACGGGCTGCATGAGCGTTCGGTATACCTGATCGTCAGCGTCAATCTCCTGCACCAGGCGCCGCTTGGGCGGCAGCTCCGGCAATACCTCCCGCTTGGTGCGGCGCAGCATCAGGCCTTCCCGGCGCAAATGCTCCCCCAGCAGCTCCGGCTTGACTACCACGGCATTGCCATACCCATAGCACCACTCCCTGGAGAAGCTTTCCCAATCCCCCAAAAAGTGAAAGTCCAGAATGTTCACCACATTCCATATTTCGCCGCCCGTGTTATAGATGGGCGTGCCGCTTAAGCCGATCACCTTGTCCACGGCGGTGGAGAGCAGGCTTGCCGCGGAGTATTTTTCCGTGCCGGCATGGCGAAGCTCCTGGATCTCGTCGAAGACCACCGCCGCAAAGCCCATTTCGGGCAATTCCTTTTTCCAGCCCCTGAGCAAAAGGTAATGCATCAGGTAAATATCCGCCGGGGGCAGCGCATAGGGCTTCAAGCCCTTGATGACGTGCACGATGGGCTTTTTGCCATCCACGCGCAGAAAGCGGCCTGTTTCCGCTTCCCAGTTGCGTATCAGATGGGCCGGCGGAATGATCAGGGCAGGGAAGGCCCTCATGGTCGAAAGCCAGGCCAGCGCCTGCACCGTTTTCCCAAGCCCCATCTCGTCCGCCAGCAAGGCCCGGTCGTTTTGCACAAGATAGGCCAGGCCTCTTTGCTGAAAGGGACGCAGCTCGCCCTCGAAGGCTCCCGCCGGCGGATTGGCCATTTCGGGCAAAAGCCTTGCGGCCTCCCGTCGCAGCGCATAGGCGCGCGCCTCCTCCAGCGCCTCCCGCCAGCGCTTCTCGTCCTGGGTTTTGACGACAAGGGGGTAGCGCAGCATCAGCCAATGCAGGTCTCCCACAATGCGCCGGTGGGCGGTAAACCTTGCTTCTCCCCGGCCATGGCCCGCGCTGCCGGGAAACAGCCTCTTGGCCAGCTCCGTCACGCAGGGCTCCCCCTTGATCACCCAGCAGCGGGCCCGCTTATTATAAGAAAGCATTCCATACACGTGATCCGGCTGACCGACGGAGCGCAAATAAGCAGGCAACTGTGCCTGCGTTTCGGACTCTATGCGGTTATCCTCCACCTGTGTCAAAGCGCGATCCCCCATAAACGGTTCATGGATAAAGTAATGCACGGCTTTTGAAGGATTTCCCCCGGCAGGTCCGCAGTGCGCTCCACCAGCACCACCAGCACCTCAACGCGAGAACTTTGCGCATACCTTTCCAACTGGCGCAAAAGCTGCCTTCGCTCCGGCTTCCCCTTTTTCACCTCAATGCCCACCGCGCCTGCCAGAAAGTCGATGCGGCACCGCGGCCCCAGACGCTCCTCATGAAGGAAAGGGATGCCGGCCTCACGTAATGCATCCGCCACCAGCGCGTGCAAATCGTACTCGCCCTGGCAAAAGGGAGCGCGCAGCCGCACAAGGGCCTGTGTAATCTGTGTAAGGCTGTCCGGCATGATCTCCCTCCCCTGCGGCATGGATGTATTGTACCATGAGACGATCCCCCGCGCAATTCCTGGAAATTTGCGCATGTGTGTAACAATTCATCAGAAAACGGATACATGGAGCGTATCAGGTTGCAAACGCCGCCTGTTTTTTGTATGATACTCATACGTTATGTCTTTTTCCGGAAGGAGTGCTTTCATGCTCAGGCTTCGTTCTGCGGCAAGCGGATTGGTTTTTTTGTTGTTTATATGTGTCACTTTGACGGTTTTGGGCGAAGGCGCCTTGGAATGGATCGACCCGCCGGATACCATCCGGCCCGGCAAGGCCATCCGCCTGAGCTTTTCCGTTTCCCTGGCGGGAGAAGCCGATGTCTTCATAAAGGATGCATCCGGGTCCACCATCGATGTTCTCGCCGAGGATTTTCCCGCCAAGACAGGGCGAAACAACCTGACCTGGGATGGTAAGGCATCGGGCGAGCCCCTCCCCTCAGGCAGTTATGTCCTGAAGGTGGTGCAAGGAACGGCCGAGGCATCCGCGCAAATCAACATCGGGGATGTCAGCCCCGTGATCCTGACCCTTCTCCCCAGTGACACCCACATCGTTCCCGGGCAGGGCTGGCATCTTAAAGTGGAGACGAACCTGGAAGCTACGCTGACCCTGAGGCTCAACCAGGATTCCGGCGATATCATTTTATACGAAGCGCTTTTGCCCGCCGGGACCCATGAGATTCCCTGGGACGGAACGGCCGGTGGGCAGCCACTTCCCCCCGGCAGCCAGGATATCAGCGTGAGCCTTACGGACAGCACAGGCTTTTCCTCCAACGGGGAGCACCTCACCGTTACCATCGAGGAACCGTCCGCATCTTCGGCCCCGGCTCAAGCCAATACGCAGGTCATCTCCGTTGTGGAAGCCGATCCAGGTGAGAAGATGAATTCCCCTGCCGATTTCAGCAGCCATACCTGCAGCCACGAGTCCTGCTTCTTCACCTTGCCCATGGGCGTTATGGACGAGGCCGCCATATGGAAAGCCATGATGCAGCCCATGACGGTGGTCAAGGGTGAGCAGCGGCAGGTGGTTAAGGTGTATTCCGAGCCCGACAAGAATTCCCAGGTTGTGGGCGAGGTGACCTGCGATTCCCAGGGGCTGCATGTCATCGAAAGTCTGGACAGCGGCTGGACGCTGGTGGAGGCTTACTCCAGTTCCATCCACACCAGTAAAGTGAAGAACTGGGCCGGATTCTTTTCAGGCTACATCGAGACCTCCAGGCTGGAAACGAAGCAGCCCCACGAAAAATTCGGCCTGCTCCTGGATAAGCTTACCCAGCGGATGTACGTATTTCAGGAAGGCAGGATCATTACCGAGCTTTTGATCTCCACAGGCCTTGTCAACAGCAAGCAGCCCTATAATGAAACGCCGGCCGGAGAGTTCATGATCGTGAGCAGGACGGGCGGATTCTGGTCCGGTAATATGTGGTGCGACCTGGCGCTGCGCATCAACGGCGGCATCCTGATCCACGAGTTTCCCTGCTTCAAAAGCGAGACCAACGACCGGGATTACAGGCCCTTTGAACGGGTGCTGGGGCAAAAAGCCAGCCACGGCTGCATCCGGGTGCAGCAGAAGCTGAGCCCCGAAGGCGTCAATATGCGCTGGCTCTGGGACAACATGAAGCTGAACACCCGCGTCTTCATCTGGGACGATGTGGGCCGCAGCATTCCTGTACCCGAGGATTCCTTTCCTCTGTACTACAATCCCGACGGCGGCCAGTATTACCACAGCGACGCCTATTGCAAAAGCGTAAAGGACAGATACCTGCCGCTCACCGGCTTCACCTACGGCGAGCTGGAAACCGGCTCCTTTGCCAAACTGGATGCATGTGCTTCCTGCGCCCCACCCAAACGCGTGGCGGAAATTGAGTCATTGAACGCCGGAAACAGAAAATAAGGGCATAAGCAAGCCGCCTTCCCGTTTGGTGCAGGAAGGCGGCTTGTTTCATAATCTGTTATTCTCCCTGTCCGCCGTACAGGAAATCGTTCAACGCTTCCACGTTCTTGGAGAGGTTGGGCACCAGCACGGCCATACCGGATATCATCTTGCTGGCATAGCCGCCCTTTACCGGAATCTGCAGTGTTTCAAAGGTGGCCTCCTTGGCGATCAGGGCCGTAGGGATCAACCGGATGGCATCGGCGGCGCTGATATTGGTGACCACATTGTCCAGGTTATCCAGCACGACCTGCCCGATCTCATCCCAGCTCATTGCCATGACTTTATGGAAGGCCGCCTCCACTACGGTGCGCTGGCGGTCGGTGCGCGCAAAGTCGCTGTCGATTTTGCGGATGCGGCTAAAGCACATGGCCTGCTTGCCCGTAAGCATATGCAGCCCTGATTTTTTCAGCAGCCCGTCGTTTTGCCTTTTGCCCATCTTCAGGTTATAATACTGCATAATGCCGTTCAACTGAGTCCGCTCGCTGGAGGAGACATCCACCTCCACGCCGCCGATGGCGTCGATCAGGTTGATCATCCTGCTGAAATTAACGGAAATATAAGCATCCGGCTCAATGCCGAAGTTGTTCTTCAACGTTTTCAAAAGCAAGTCCGGACCGCCGTAGACATAGGCCGCGTTCAGGCGCGTAGAGCCTTTTCCCGGTATTTTCACATACATGTCCCGAAGGAAGGAGACCAGCTTGACGGTCTTGGTCTTGGGGTCCAGTTGGGCCAGCATCATGGTATCGCTCCGGCCGCGGCTTTTGGTGGAGTAGTTGTCTGTGCCGATGAGCAGAATCTGGAACATATCCGTTTTAGGCGCCACGTAATCTTCCGGCAGCACCAGATATTCGTTCAGTTCCCCTTCCTGCCCCTCGGGAATGGTTTCCGCCAGGAGCTCCATCAACTCCTCCTTGGTCAGCTCTTCCTCCTGCGTGGCCTGAGAAGGCACTGCAAAACACATGACCGCCAGCATCACACATACCACCCGGGTAAAAAACCGCTTCATAATGGCCATATCATATCCCCCATTCAGCAAGCAAAATTCGACAATTTATATGCTTTCCCTTTCTAAACGGCCTGGGGGGATGGAATCCTGCACATACATGTAAAAGTCTCCCGGCCAATTAATGGTAATAGTCCGTATCAAAATCCAGCACGCATTCGTTTTTGCTGTCGATCTCCCTGGCATATGCTTCAATTTTATCCTTCAAATCCGACGTATCCTTC
>JAEWWY010000275.1 GCA_023458835.1 Bacillota bacterium | reverse complement strand
CGGCTAATGTGTCCCCTTCCGGCAGGAAGGATGATCCCGGCCCCAATTTCAACCAGCTCCATGAAGTGAAATCCCCCATGGTGGGTGTATTCTATGTGGCGCCGGAGCCCGGCGGAAAGCCCTTTGTAAAGGTGGGCGACCGGGTGAAAAAGGGCGATGTGGTGTGCATTGTGGAGGCCATGAAGCTGAACAATGAGATCACCGCCGACAAGGATGGGGAAGTGGTGGACGTCTGCGTGCAGGACGGCAGCGTGGTGGAGTACGGGCAGACGCTTTTCAAGCTTTTCTGATTGAGGTAAGGTATGAACCGCGAAGAGATCAAAACATTTCTGCCCCACAGGGAGCCCATGCTCCTGCTGGATGAGGCGGGGATGGATGAAAACGGAAACGCCCTGGGGCAATATACCGTGCGTGGCGACGAATGGTTTTTGCAGGGCCATTTTCCCGGCAACCCGGTAGTGCCCGGCGTGGTGCTGTGCGAGATCATTGCCCAGACCGCGGGAATCCTGCTGCGGGATAAGCTGCCGGGCAAGACCACCCTGTATGCCGGGATGGAGAATGTGCGCTTCCGGCGCATGGTGCGCCCCGGCGACACCATCCACATCACCTGCCGCATTACGCGCAGCAAAGCCAATGTCTATGTGATCGCCGGAGAGGCGGCTGTTTCGGATGCCCCATGCGCCAGCGGCGTATTCACGCTGATGCTGGCGGGATGAACGGAGGATAGCATGTTTCCCAAAATCCTCATTGCCAACCGGGGCGAGATTGCGGTACGCATCCTGCGGGCCTGCAAGGAAATGGGTATCCTCACCGTGGCCGTTTTTTCCGAAGCGGACCGGGACGCGCTGCACGTTTCCATGGCCGACGAAAGCTACTGCATCGGCGGCCCCCAGGCCTTAAGCAGTTATTTGAACCAAAAGGCCATCCTGTCGGCGGCACTATTGAGCGGCGCCCAGGCCATACATCCAGGATACGGCTTTTTGTCTGAAAACGCGGCCTTTGCCGAGCTGTGCGAAAAGCATGGCGTGAAGTTCATCGGCCCCAGCGCCAAGGTCATCCGCGCCATGGGGGACAAGGACGAAGCCAAACGCACCATGGCAAGGCTTCATGTACCCACCATTCCCGGCTGCGACCTGGTAAACAGCGCTGAGGAGGCCAAAAAAGCCGCGGAAAAAATCGGCTTTCCCCTCCTGATGAAGGCCCGGGCCGGCGGCGGCGGGAAGGGCATCCGCCGGGTGAATGGGCCGGGGGACGTGGAGAGCGCCTACCGAGCGGCCTCCCAGGAGGCCCAGGCCTCCTTTTCCGACGGCGGCGTGTACATGGAAAGGTTCCTTCAGCACGTGAAGCATGTGGAGATGCAAATCCTTTGCGACCAGAAGGGCCATGCCGTATGCCTGGGGGAGCGGGACTGCTCCATGCAGCGGCGCAATCAGAAGCTGATTGAGGAAAGCCCCTGCGCCCTGATCTCCCCGGAGCTTCGGGCGAAGATGATGGAAACGGCGGCCCATGCCGCGGCCAAGGTGGGGTATGAAGGCGCCGGCACGCTGGAGTTTCTTTTGGATCAGGACAAGAACTTTTACTTTATGGAAATGAACACCCGCTTGCAGGTGGAGCATCCGGTAACGGAAATGGTCACGGGCATCGACCTGGTCAAGTGGCAGATCCGTATCGCCGCGGGGATGGAGCTGCCCTTCACCCAGGCGGATATCTCGGTGAGGGGCCATGCCATCGAATGCCGCATCAACGCGGAGGATCCCCAGGCCTCCTTCCGGCCAAGCTGCGGGCAGGTGACGCTTTTACACATCCCCGGCGGCCCCTGGGTGCGTTTTGATACGGCGCTGTACCAGGGCTATTTTGTGCCGCCCTATTATGATTCCATGGTCGGCAAGCTGATCGTCCACGCCCCGACCCGCCAGGAGGCCATACGCAAAATGCAGGCCGCGCTGTGCGAAACGGTGATTGAGGGCATCGAGCACACGGGCCTTTTCCAGGCGGACCTGATCAGTGAAGCCGCCTTCCTGGACGGAAGCTACGCCACGGACTTTTTGAGGAAGTGAGTTAAACGATGCTGGCCAAAAGCTTGTTCCGCAGGCCGAAAAACGAACTGGAGAATCAGGGGCAGGCCGTCCACCAGGACAAGGGCGTTCCATGCCCCGGCTGCAAGCGGGTGACCCCCACCCAGGAGCTTCAGGACAACCTGCTGGTCTGCCCCCGTTGCGGCCACCATATGCGCATGGGCGCCCGCCGGCGCATCGAACTGATATGCGATGCGGGAAGCTTTGCGGAAATGGATGCCGGCCTTGTATCAGGAAACATCCTGGGCTTTCCCCATTATGAAGAAAAGCTGGAAAAGGCATGCAGGGAAAGCGGTGAAAAGGATGGCGCCGTCACCGGCACGGCGGCTGTAGGCGGGTTTGCGTGCTGCTTTTTCGCCATGGAGCCCTCCTTCATGATGGGCTCCATGGGCACCGTCGTGGGGGAAAAGCTGACCCGCCTGTTTGAATACGCGAAGGACCGCAAGCTGCCTGTCATCGGCTGCACCG
>JAEWWY010000274.1 GCA_023458835.1 Bacillota bacterium | reverse complement strand
ACCGGGTAACCCGCCCCGGTACGATGGCTTTCTTTCGTTTCATATTTTAGAAACGTATGACCCATGGATTATAATGCATAAAAAAGGGAACTTTAAGAATTTATATGCCTTATTTTCTTCCAAATCCGTGCCGATGGGGGTAATACAATCACCTGCAACAATGAAGCTGCCGTAGGGTGGTGATTAAATTCGCATCATCCACCAGATCCGTTCCTCCACACGGTACGTATCCTATAAGGATGTCAAGCAGTTCACGGCGGATTTGAAGCCGGTCTATAAGGCCCCGGCCGAGGAGACGGCTCTTTCAGCAATGGACGAGTTCGAGGCCAAATGGTGTGGGAAATACCCGCTGGCCGTAAAGTCCTGGCTGGTCAACTGGAATGAGCTTTCCACCATGTTCAAATATCCGCCGGAAATCCGTAAGCTCATCTATACGACCAATACCATTGAAAATTTCAACCGGCAGCTTCGGAAGGCGACCAAAACAAAGAGCGCCTTCGTTTCCGATGACGCTTTCATGAAAATTCTGTACTTGACGACCATGAACCTTGTGGACAAGTGGACGATGCCTATTAAAGATTGGGGCTCCATCCTGGATAACCTCATGATTTTCTTTGGCGATAGGGTTAAGATTACTCTGCAATTTCGTACTCGCTCTTATCCTGACATTTGGGCTTTATACTAATGGAAAACATTATTACACAACTGAAGCCCTATGTGCTCAAGCGATGGAGAAGGGCCTGATCATTCTAAAGGGCGGCCGGGACGAGGATAAGGCTTGAAGCACTTTACAACGCCATGGCGGCCAGGCAGAAGCCATCTGTGCCGGCGGGAGATACCGATGATGAATACATCCCGAGTTGGGCAAAGCAACTGGTGGCAGGTTGATGCATGCAAAAATGATAGGATCCGGCCTAATCCGCCGGGCCTTCGTGTATATGCAAACCCCCGGCATCTCTGCCAGGGGCGAAGGAGGAAGGCGCAGTGATAGTATGCGCAAGACAAGCAGGATATATGCAGACAATATATAGCTTATTCGACTATGCTAACGTCTATGGATTTCATACCCCCTCTTATTTCCGGATAATGGAATATAAATCCTCCGTCAATCGCCTTTTGCATCATGCCTTCATAATCCACCACTTGTGGACTATCAACACGAGTCGATAACTTAATCGGGGTTTTACATGTCACAAAACATGAGTCTCCTGTGCCGGAATCTGATTTGTAGCCGGGGCGAGACATTGACCAGGCCGGTTTTTTACTGAACTCCACCCAATCAGGCAAGAGTACGGTTACTCTCCGTTTCGTTTGGCCAGGATCACTTATTATGCCGTAGCGGCCAATAACATCGATCTGCACATCCGCGACATAGTTTTTGCCAATGAGGGCTCGCCTGTTGTCTCGCACGTCGTAATCAATGATCCCCACGTTGATGGTGACAGGCTTCATGTTACTACCCGCTTTCTTCGTACAGTACCTATTTAATCATAACATATCCCAACAGGCTTTACAACCTATGACCCATAAGGTTATTGGAAGAAAAAAAAATATATAGCCCCGCCACCAGGGATACCGGTAACGGGGATTTACAATATTATTCTACTCTGTGGGCGTGAAGATGGGCTTCAGAATGCATTCCACACAGCGGACAGGCCAGCAGCGTCGGCGGATACCGCAAGGCTTGCCTGGTCACCGATCATAAAGTTGACACCAGAAAAGCCGGCGGCAAAGCAGGAAACGGCCGCCTGTAGGAAGATCTTGAACGCCCGCAACCATACATCCTTCCAGTCTGCGTTTTTCATGATTTGTACCCCTTTCATTCTTTGGTTGTTAATGCTTGTCCCTGCCTGGGTCAATCGGGCGGGTGCATTTTGGCATATGCATCAAGCCGATGGTGAGCGCTTTTGCAGCTTTCCTCCACGCGGGTCACACGGGTGGAAAGATCACTCACCGCATCACGCATCTGGCGGATGTCCCCGCGTCGGGTGCGCAGCCATGTCAGCACTATCAATAGCTGTGCGAAAACCGGTTATCATCTTTTCTGCAACCGCTTGAGCTTCCGCTGAATTCTCAAATCCTCCCGCCAACCGTGCATCCCAGAATTTTTAAGCGAGGGCCTGAGCGAGGTTTTCGGTTTCGGCATCAGCAGATACCGCGCCCTTGAGTTTTTCAATTTCCGCCGCCGCGGATAGCCCCCATGCCTCAACCGCTCGGGATATGATTGCCGCCTCGTTTGCTGCCTGGTTGTCCAACTCAGCGAGGTAAGCATGGTGAATCTCAAGACTGGTGTTTAGTGCCGCTTTTTTGTGCTTGCAGCTTCGCATTGAACGGGTCCGAAGTGATACGCGGCGTTAACTCAGCAATATCAGCTTCAAGTTGCTTGATTTCTTTCCCGTACTGAGCCATATAATCTGCGCGCCGGCTTTGAATGTCTGCCAACGCTGTCATTGCTGTATTGGCTTTTTCTTGCGCGGTATTTGCTGCTGTGTTTGCACTCGCGGCATCCAGCACGGACAATGCGGTCAGCCGTCACGCCGGTGCGCTTAGATCGTTTGGCCATCAGCTCGTCGATGCGCGTGCGAACATTACCATTTATCATCAGATGTGAGGCATGCTGCTCAGCCCCGTAGGCACTATAACCCGCTCTGATATAAGCCTGCGTCTGAATCAGGTCAATCCCATACTCTTGAAAAACCGCTCATGCTTGGGATTCTTGAGTTCAAACACAGGCTCACCACCTTCCAGATAAAATAAAGTTTTTCGAAAAGCACATAATCCCGAAAATTTATGGTATAATACTCTGGTTCACGTATTGGTTGTTCCGAGTGTATCTCTTGGTTTCATGCAATGTCCAGTGACGTTTGTAGGACCATTTGTAACGACGAAAATTCAAAACGACTGGACAAGAAATAATCAGGAGGTATATCCATGTACACCGACAAAACTCTAACCTGCCGTGACTGTGGTGTCGACTTCATTTTCTCTGAATCTGAACAGGCTTTCTTTGCCGAGAAAGGCTTCACGAACGAGCCGGGCCGCTGCCCTTCTTGCAGGGCCAACAAGCGCAACGGCGATGGTCGCGGCAGGAGCGGCGGTGACCGCCAGATGTACGAAGTAATCTGCGATGGTTGCGGCGCCACCACCCAGGTGCCGTTCCAACCCCGCGGCGACAAACCCGTATATTGCCGCGAGTGCTTTCAAAGGCAGAATCCCAGGTACTAATCCAGCGTATATGAATGCCCCTTGCTTTTATCGGCAAGGGGTTTTTCATTTGCGCCGCTGCCCTATCACGCCATGAATGGGGCGCTCAATGCCACATTCGGAGAAATTTCTATTTGCTCCTTTGGATTATCATATACCCTAACAATATCTTTTAGATATGCAGCGATATCGCTAAAAAAGGCGTCAATCTCTTCATTGCCAATGATAAAAAAACCTTGACAGAACCTATTATAGTGCTTATACTGTTTATAAGCTACATAAACAGTTTAAGCGTGGTGATGATATGAAAATTGTGATTTCTAACGGCGCGGGGATTCCGATTTATGAGCAGATAAAGGAGCAGATTAAGACCGCCATATTCACCGGGGAAATAAAAGATAACGAGTTGCTTCCGTCCATCAGACAGCTTGCCCGCGATTTAAAAATCAGTGTGATAACAACAATGCGAGCGTACAATGATTTGGAACAAGAAGGCTTTGTGGTAACCGTTCAAGGCAAAGGATGCTATGTTGTACCGCAAAATAGCGAATTACTCAATGAGCAAATGTTACGAGAAGTGGAATCCGGCTTGACTGCTGCCATATCAGCGGCAAGAATGGCAAAACTGCCTTTAAGTGAACTGATAAATATGCTTGAGATGTTGGCGAAGGAGGACGGCTATGAATAACATCATTGAGGTAAATGGCCTATGTAAACGTTTTGATAAGTTTGCGCTGGAAGATATAACTTTTGCGTTGCCCCGTGGATTTGTAATGGGATTTATTGGCCCCAACGGTGCAGGCAAGACCACTACGATCAAATCCCTGCTGG
>JAEWWY010000273.1 GCA_023458835.1 Bacillota bacterium | reverse complement strand
CTCATCCGAAAGGGTGCGCAGCTCCTTCTGCGTGCCCAGAAGCGGGTCGACCGTATAATAATCGAAGGTATTGTACCGGTGGGAGGTATCGCTCAGGAAGATAGGCGTCATATAGAGCATCCCGATCCCAAGCTCCTTTAAATAAGGGATGGCCTGCCGGATGCCTTTCAGGTTGCCGCCAAAGCGGAATTCATTGGCATAGCGGGCGGAATCCCAGGGCTCCACCGCTTGGGCGGCGGGCCCGGAGACAGGGGACCGCCGGAAGCGGTCGGGGAAAATCTGATAGCCTACCGCGCCCCTTGCCCAATCCGGCTTCCCAAGCTCCGGGTAAGCATGGGCAAAGGGAAAGCACGCCATATCCTCCGGCTCCCGCAAGGCGGCGGGATATATGCCATCCTGGTCCACCAGCAGCGAAAAGCCACCTTGGTTCAGGCAGAATGCATAGTGGATGCGTGGATCGGAAGGGGAGAAAATGCATTCGTACCAGTCGTGATTTTCATCCCGCCACATCCTCTCCATAGGCAGCTTTTGAGCGCGCCCCATGGAAGGGCCCGGTCCGTACATATTGGCGGTCCACAACTGCACTTCCTCCCAATCCTTCCGCCCGGTGCGGATGCGGATGCACACCCGCCCGTCCGGCAGCGCGTGACGGTATTCCAGCCAGGGCTGGTGGTAAATAGCCCCCAGGTTCATGGAGCGCATACAACATTCCTCCTAAAAGTGCACCAACGGAATGCAATCGTTTGCGCATAGAATAGCACAGGACAAACTTTTCTGTCAAGGCAAAAAAAGAGCGGGTACGATTGTCATGCGGGATGTTTTTTCTCTGTTTGCCTATTGCAATTTGGCGGGCGAATCGTCATAATATGATTATCGGTTCATTTTTTACCCGCAGGGCAAAAAGCGTCCCACTTAAGTCGAGGAAGATATGCGATCCCTATCGAACGTGTGTGAAGAACGTAAGGAGGAGTTTCATGGAACGTGTATACAACTTTTCTCCCGGCCCCGCCATGCTGCCGCTGCCTGTTTTGGAGCGCGCCCAGCAGGAATTGGTGATGTATGGCTCCGCCGGCATGTCCGTGATGGAAATGAGCCACCGCAGCAAGATGTATCTGGAGATCTACGACGCGGCGGTAGCGCTCTTGCGGGATATTATGGTGATTCCGGACACGTATGAAGTGCTGTTTTTGCAAGGTGGCGCCACCCAGCAGTTTTCCGCCGTGCCGCTGAACCTTTTGACAGGCAGCAACAAGGCGGATTATATTGACAGCGGCAATTTTGCCCATCTTGCGGCGGAGGAAGCTGCCCGTTATGGCACGGTGAACATCGCGGCTTCCAGCCGGGATGACAATTACACCTATGTGCCCGATTTTTCCGCCGCGGATTTTGACAGGGAAGCGGACTACTGCCATATCACCACCAACAACACCATCTATGGCACGCGGTATGTTTCCCTGCCCGATACCGGCAGCGTGCCCCTGGTAGCCGATGCCAGCAGCAATATTCTCAGCGAGGTCATGGATATTGGAAAGTTCGGCGTCATGTATGCCGGAGCGCAAAAGAACATCGGGCCCAGCGGCCTGTGCGTGCTCATCGTGCGCAAAGACCTTTTGGGCCGGGCCCATCCCTTGTGCCCCAAGCTTCTAAACTGGGATGTGCAGGCCAAGGCGGGCAGCATGTACAACACCCCCAACACCTTCGGCATATACCTGGCCAAGCTGGGCTTCGAATGGCTCAAGGACTTGGGCGGCGTTCCTGCCATGGAGAAGCTCAATATCGAAAAGGCGGCCATCCTCTATGATTATCTGGATGAAAGCAGGCTTTTTAAGCCTACCGCCCAAAAGGCGTACCGCAGCCGCATGAACGTGACCTTCGTCACCGGCAGCGACGAGACGGACGAAAGGTTCGTTAAGGAAGCATCCAAAAATGGCCTGGTGAACCTGAAGGGCCACCGTTCCGTTGGCGGCATGCGGGCCAGCATCTATAACGCCATGCCTGTGGAAGGCGTAAAAAAGCTGGTGGAATTCATGAAGAAGTTCGAGTTGGAGAATTGACCAGGGGCCCTGCCCCTGGACCCCGCCAAAGGGATGTCATCCCTTTGGAAGCCCTATTTTAAAGGAGCGGGAAATATGTACAAGATTCAGACGCTCAATGAAATATCCGATATCATCCACAGCCAGCTTTCCGCCGACGAGTATACTGTTACACGCGATGAGCCTGTTCCCGATGCGGTACTGGTGCGCAGCGCCGATATGCACAGCATGGACCTGCCGGAAAGCCTGCTGGCCATCGCAAGGGCCGGGGCCGGCGTCAACAACATCCCCATTGATGCCTGCAGCAAAAGGGGTATCGTCGTATTCAACACGCCCGGCGCCAACGCCAATGCCGTGGCGGAACTGGTGATGGCCGGGCTGCTGCTTTGCAGCCGTGATATCGCCGGCGGCATCCAGTGGGCGCTTACCCTCAAGGGCCAGGGGGAAGATGTGCCCAAACAGGTGGAAAAGGGTAAAAACCGGTTTGTGGGGCCGGAGCTTCGGGGGAAAACCCTGGGCGTTATCGGCCTGGGCGCCATCGGCGCCATCGTGGCCAACAGCGCGCTGAACGGCCTGGGCATGGAGGTCATCGGCCTGGATCCCTTCATCTCCGTGGAGCACGCCTGGTCCCTGTCCCGGGCCATCAAGCGGGCTTCCACGCTGGAAGAGCTTTTGCAAAGATCGGATTATATCACCATTCATGTGCCCCTTACGGCCAAAACAAAGAACATGTTTGATACGCACTTGTTTGGTATGATGAAAAAAGGCGCGAAGCTCCTGAATTTCAGCCGTGCGGAACTGGTGGATGGGGAAGCTTGCCGGGCAGCGCTTGCAAAAGGTGTGCTGAGCGGCTATGTGACAGACTTTCCTACCGACGATATGCTTGGCATCCCTGATGTAATCTGCATTCCCCATCTGGGAGCCTCCACCCCGGAGAGTGAAGAAAACTGTGCCAGCATGGCTGCCGCCCAGTTGCGGGATTACCTGGAATCCGGCACCATCCGCAACAGCGTGAACATGCCGGAGATTGTACTTTCCGGCCAGCCGGAGGGCTGCCGCATCCTGCTTATACACGACAATGTGCCCAACATGGTCAGCAATATGTCTGCCGCCATTTCCAGGGAAGGCATCAACATCAACAACATGATCAACAAAAGCCGTCAGGAAATGGCCATCACCGTGATGGAATTAAGCCAGGTGCCTACGGAGGAGCTGATCGCGGAGCTGAATCAGCAGCCCGGCGTGATCAAGGTACGGTGCTGGCACTGATTTTGCAAAAGGTCAAAAAGGCGTGATCCGCCTTTTTGGCCTTTTATGGCTTCTTTTGCCTTGATAAGAATCCAAACGGGACTGCCTGGGAATAAAAGCTTCTTTCTTTTGCTAAACCGGCCGCAATATGCTATATTAAAAGCCGGTTACTGGTTTTCTGCCGCCTTGGGGAAGTTTTTGGGCGGGTATGCCGTTGACTGTATGGAGATCCATCGTATCCCAGATAAAGGAGACCTTTCCATGTTAAAACGCCGAATTGCTTTGCTGCTATCCATTCTGCTGTGCTTTTCCTGGGCGGGCCATGCTTTGG
>JAEWWY010000272.1 GCA_023458835.1 Bacillota bacterium | reverse complement strand
GTCGTTGCCGCTGTTGCGCAAAACAAACGACTTGTATTCGGCAAAAGGCCTGCTTTCAAACAGCGATGCCTCGAAGGTGGGCTTGCCCTGTTCGGCTTTGGCCCGCACCTTGAAGCTTTTTTGCGGCATATCCAGGCTGTATTGCCCCTGCAGGCCAAACTCCATGCCCTGGGATAATACCTGGGTACCGTCCAGCAGGTAGTATTCCACATATCCTGGACGGGGTTCCTTGCCCAGGGTGCGGTAGACGGGATTACTGCCGTTTGTCAGCTTGAAAGGAAAGACCGATTTGTCCAGCGTGCCGCCGGCGGCCAGCATGCCGTTGGTTCCGCTCCAGATTTCATCCGGGTCCGCCACCAGGGACACGATGGGCAGGGTGTTGCGGACGCCTACAAAATACGTTTGCGTGACGGTTTCGCTGGGCAGCAGGCCGTCATGAAAAGCCCTGGCCCGGATGGGGGTGGTTTTGCTCACGGTGATGGGATCGCCGCCGTACACGGGGTGCTGAAGGGTGGGGATGCTGCCGTCCAAGGTATAGCGGACGGTGCTGCCTTCCGGAACGCTTAGGGATACGGAAACGGGCCCGTCATACAGCCCGCCCGAAACCTGGAAGGAGGGCGTTTGCGCAAAGCCTGTGAAGCCTTTGCCGTTGGCGCTGCCCATGGTGGGCGCATCAAAATAAAAAAGGCCTTCCCGGCCGCTGCTTCTGCCATAGGAAACATTGGCGGGGACCAGCGGCACATTTACCTTGTCCAGCACACGGCCGTCGGGATCGGAAAAGCTCACGGCTTCGCCGCCGGCCCGCAGCAGCCTGAAATTGGCGTGGTAGCCGTTTGTCCGGCTGTTTGTGCCGTCCAGGTTCACAACCTGGTATTCCCCGGGGCCTATGGAAGCGCCGGCGGGAAACTGCCACTTGCGGGGACGGCCCAGGTCATCGCTTACGCCATAGCCCTCCAGGGAAACGGACTGGGTAGAGGCATTGTACAGCTCCACCCAGTCGCTTCCGCTATCGCCGGAGGACATGACCTCCCAAATGTATACGCCGGAGGCGTTGGCGGCCCGCATGTTCTTTTCCGCCTGGGCGGCGCCGGCGCCGTTGTTGGGCATGCCGGGGGTGGCGGTTTGGAATACCTTCCAATTCCCGTTGTCATCCCGGCCCAGGGAGGCATCCATGGGCAGGTTGTCGATGGAGGCTTTGTCAATCAGCCGTCCGCGGCTGTCGGACAGGACGACCGTCTCCCGCTCCGCGCTCAGGCGAAAGCTGGTGTGAGAAATTTTATCGGCGTCCGCCAGCCTGTTTTTTCCGCTGCAAAAGACCAGGTAATAGCCGTGGGCAGGGATCATGGCATCCTGCGGGAAGCGCCACTTCACAGGGTCGTTCTCCCTGTCGCTCAAAGCAAAGCCGTTGAGGGAAACAGGTTTGTCCGTGGTGTTGTACAGTTCGATCCAATCGGAAAGCTCCCCATCCTCATCATAAAGCCCGGTGCGGGCGTCGGCCATGATTTCACTGATGCGGATAGCGCCTTGCGAAACGGTATTGCTGCTGCGGTAGCTGAGGAAGCCTTCTGCTGTGTTGTCAAAGCCGGGGGTATATTCCTGGGTCTGCGCAAAGCTGCCGTCAGCCATCAGGGCATAGGATACGTCGCTGTTCAGGATGGGCACGGCCACCTGATGGATGACATAGGCGTTGGGATCGAACAGATAGACCGTTTCCCCGGCGGAGGACAGCTTGAACTTGGCGTGCAGCGTGCCCGCGGGGTCAGCGTTGTTTGTATCGGATGCGAATACCACCAGCCGGCCGCCGGGCGCCAGCGTGGATTTCGGAAAAAGGAAAAGCACACGGTCGCTTCGGTCGGAAAGACCCACGTTCGTCATATCGATGGGATGATCGGAACTGTTCCACACCTCCAGCCAGTCATTGTACTCGCCGCGTTCATCCGGGACGGCGGAGCTGTTGGCCGACATGACCTCGCTGATCACAAGGCCCTGATGCGCCGCCGAGGGCATGCCCTGGGCCTGTCCACCGGGAGCCTGCACGGAGGCCATGGCGTGGGTAAGCGGTTCCTTGGGGAATACGGTGATGATCACGGCCAGCACGCCTAGCATGGCGAGCATGCTGCGAAGCATCGAGGGCTTCTTCTGCCTGGGCCCGCCGGAAGGCATGCGCTTTTTAGGCGTGCGGGGCATATCTGTTGCTTGCATGGAAAAACGCTCCTTTCATAGAGGGCGGTAAACGGGCGCCAGGCACCCGATAGGGGTTATGCGTTGCGGTGTGCGCTTTGAGCGCAAATCTTTTTGCACCTAAGCGCACAGTCATTAAGACGAAAACTGAAAGGCATGGTTCCGATACAAATTCTGCAAATATCCGGCGCACTTCTATATGAAAAAATGATTGACAAACAATAATTTATGTTTTACAATGACATAGAAATTATTGAAAATCGATAATTTTTTGGGAGGTGCGGGTGATGAAAAAGAGATGGTGGGCAGCGGGGCTGCTGGCCTGCGGATGCGTCGCGCTGGCGCTGCTGGGACACGGCAGCCAAGGCGGGGCGGATGCCGTTTACGCACTGGCGGCGCCCTTTGTGTGGACAGGGGCCGCGCTCAGGGCCTTATCCCTTTCCGGTTGGGCAGGGAACGTGCTGGCCATACTGCTGTATGTGCTTGCATCCCTTTTGCCTGTATTGCCTTTGCTTTTAAGATCCTGGCGGCCAAGGGGACGCTTTTTGCGGTTGTTTTTGATAGCCATGAGCGCATATCTGCTCTTTCTTTTGTATTTTATGGTGAACCCGTCCATGCTTCAAACGCTGTTCCATGCCGGCATGGACGGCTTTAAGGACATGCAGCAGTCGATGCTTTGCCTGTATTTCTATTCCCTGCTGATCGCTTCCTGGATCACGAAAGTGATGGAGGATACGGGGCGTATCCCCCTGCAATTGAGGCGGCTGATGGTTGTGCTGGGCGCCGCGATGATCGTTTCCGTTTTTTATATCAATGTGGCGAACTTGAAAGGCGCGCTGGCCGCCTTGCCCGCGGCTTCCGGAGAAACCTTTGCTTTTGGGCTCGATATTCCCATGGCGGGGGCGCCGGAAGCATCGCCCGCCTTTGACGGCTTCATAGCGGTTCTGCGCTTTGCGGCAGGCAGTGCGCCAACGCTTTTGCTGCTTACCGTGCTGCCCATGGCGGATACGCTGCTTTTTAGCCTGGAGCAAAACTTTTTCAGCGAAGAGAACCAGCGCTATGCCGCCGCCATCGCGGGAAGGTGCCGCCTGGTCATCCTGGTATCCCTGGGCGGGATGCTGATCATGGGCGCTTTGCAACTGCTTCTGTTAAGGCGGCTTGCCAACGTGCACCTGTCCGGGGAGGCGCCTGTCCTCGTGCTGGCTGTTTCCCTGGCGATGATGCTCTTGAGCCGCTACCTGGAACGCAGCTTTAAAGTGTACCGGGAAAATCAAATGATGATTTAGTGCCGATATGGGGCATGAGGCAATGATATGGCGATTGTCGTACATCTGGAAGAACAATTGAGGCTGCGTCAGATGACATCCAGGCAGCTATGCGAAAAGGTGGGCATTACCGAGGCAAACATGTCCATTTTGCGCAGCGGAAAAGCCAGGGGCGTCCGGTTTTCCACACTCAACCGCATCTGTTTTTACTTGCAGTGCGACGTGGGTGACATACTCCATTTTGACGGGAAGGAAGAGGACAATGAAGAAGCGGATACGGCTTTGGATTAATGGTCTTTTGCTCATGGCGCTGATAACCGGCTGCACCCTGGCCCAGCCGGAGCTTGCGGGTACGGCGGGAGGCGACACATTTTGCGGCTTCTGGCTGATATATGACCGCTGGGAAAATGATGATCATCACGTGTTTGACGTAGACAGCGATGCGGAGCAGATGCTCCTTAGATATACGCTGCCGGCCGGGGATGGCGCTGCGGAGACTGCTCAAACCTCCAAGGCCGGCTCCTCCGTGGGGGATGTGGCAATGAACCTGCATTATAAGGATGAGGGAGAAGAAATCGAGATCAAGGGCACCATCTACCTGCTGGATGAGGAAGACCCAAGCCTGAAGGAATATGGATACAGGGAAATATGGCTGTATGGCGACGTTCTGCAATCCTTCCGGGATTCCTATATACAGCCGCCGGAGGGGATGAGCCGGGAGGATATGCTGAAGCCCGGGGAAACGGTCATCGTATACATTCCTCAGGAGCAAATCGACAAGCATGGCCGGGAGCTTACGCAGATGGCGGAAAAGGCAGGCGGACATCTGCTTTTAAAAAGCGAAAGCCCCAGGCGGCTCAGGATCACTCCGGTGTATCAAAGGCCGGACGGTACGGTATATGCCGAGAATGGCGGCATTCACTTCATTTTGGGCACGGATGGCGTCAGCCATACCCGGAGCGTGGAGCAGACACAGACCGTCAATGGCAAAACGACGAAAAGGAAAGTGACCGCCACCATTTCCGCCCAGTGGGTCGATGCGCTCAAAACGGTGCGGCTGGTGGAGATGAACGCGCAAAATGAAGCGGTCCGGTCAAGGGAGGTAACGATCGACGATATGCAGTCGTGGGCAAAGCAGGAAAAGCCCTATGCTTTGGGGGAGGGCAGCGCCTATCTGATTGTGGAGGAAACGTATGAAACAAAGCTTCAAAACAGCTATATCAAGCGCACAATATACAGCCCGCCCAAAGCCGGGGATTTTACAAAGCCCATGCACACCTTCCGCTTCCCGCTGGAAAACGGGCTGACCGGGGCGGTGTCCATGCATATAGCGTTTTGATCTTACTGGGCTTCCAGCAATGTAAAGGTTTCCGACACGGCCTCATACGGCACATCGCCGATATGGGCCGTTACTTTTACGGTATAGTTGCCGGGCGCGGCAGGGGAGCCGTCCGCCAGATTGCCGTTCCAGTAGAAGAAGGAGCCTGCCGGCGTCAGTTGCTGGGGCCTGGTGGGCTGGTAGCTGGAAAGGCGCCGCACGGTTTTGCCGCTTTCATCCACGATGGAAACGGATAATAGGCAGGGATACTTGTGATTCACCAGAATGGAAAGCTCCCGGCCTGTTATGGGATCAAGCGCCGTATCCGTCTTTACCTTAAGCTCCGGATCGCCGCTGATGGGGGGCACGCACAGCACGCGGCTGCCGTGGACGGTGGGCTTGCCGCCCTCCAGTGTGACAAGCTGGACCATGACGTAGCCGTAGGTATCCTCGCCCTGGGGCGCAAGCTCCAGCGTGCGCTGCTTCCGCCCGGCGGATATGGCGCCTTTTTGATCGCCAAAGTCCCCGCCTATCTCCTGGTCGTCGTACTTGAAATCAGGGCTGTCAAACTGCCATTTGCCATTGAGGTAGTATACAAGCTGATAGGCCACCTGCACCGGGCGGGCGGCGGTAAACTCAAAGGAAACGCTGCTTTGGCGTATATCCAGCACTGTATCGTAGAAGGTGATGCCTGAAATGATATTGGCCTGCGGGGGCGGAGCGCCGGAGGATACATCGTAGGTCAGCAGCACAAAATCGTCTTCCTGGGGATAGCTCTGCGGCGTGGAGGCGGAATGGTTCTCCTTCAGGTACCTGTAGCATTCCGACAGGGTGATCCGGCCGTCCCGGTTCAAATCGGCGGCGTATTCCCCATGATAGCCCAGCCCGTCGGTCAGTGCGGAGGAAAAGTAGCTGGCGCCTTGTACGCCGCCCGGGCTTTTGCCAGCGCTGGACCAGTACCAGCTTTCCTCGCTGCCTCCGGCGCTGGTGAGCACCTTGTAGCCGGGGCCCAGGAAAGCAGCCTCGGTGGCGCCGCCGCTTAATCCCTTGCCGATAAACGCGCCGCTGTTGCAGGCGTCAATGATCAGAACCTTGGTGCCCAGGATGGCGGAGAAGGCCTCCTCCAACTGACGGGCGGTAATCGCCTCCTCCGACATGCCGTTGGACAGGAGGAGCCCGGCTTCCAGGTTGGGCTTTGAGGCGTCATAAATGCCATGGGTGCTGATATAAAAATAGGATACGTCGTTGTCATCCGCTTCGCCGAATGCGTTCCGTATGGCCCGGCGCAATCCCTCCACGGAGAAAATGGTGCCCTTTTGCATATCCCGGCTTACGGTCATATTGCCCCCGGAAAGCGCCTGGGCTACCGCTTCGATGTTGTTGCCGGAGGATGGATATGTATCCTCCTGGGACAGGAAATGGTCGCAGGCCACATATAACCCCCGCCGCGTGACTTCCTTCGGGTCGATGGGTGAGGAGGCATTGGCCGGCCTTGCGGGGAGGGCCATGCATGAGGAAAGGAGGAATACAAGCGCCTGCAAAAGCCACAGAAGCCTTATCCGTTTTCCGTGTGCCAAAGCGCGCTCCCCCCTTTTGATAAACTTGTAACAGATTAATACCATTCTACATCATATTAGACTCAAAATCATTGGAAAAGTTCGCTTGTTACAAAAATTTTACAGATTGTTACTGTTTATTGCCCATTTTCCAGTACATTCCACTATAGTGATGCGGCGGGAAAAAAGCGAAAAATAGCAAATTACCGCTTGCATCGTTCGGAAAATTAGTGTACAATGCGTATATATTCCTGGTGAATGTTCGGATTATGGTGGGCATTACTGGATTTATCCTATTTTTGGAACCGGTTTGTTCGTGTTTTTCCGGCAGGAGGCATAGAGATACTTCATGGAGGAACTCAAAAAGGCCATTGAGACCTGGGGGCGCGGCATCGGCAGCGAGATCGTGAAGGTGGATATGTTTTTGAACCACCGCCTGGATGTAGGGCTGCTGACGCGGATGGGACAAGCTTTTTACGAAGCCTTCCGGTCCGATCCGGTGGACCTGATCCTGACCATTGAGGCCAGCGGCATCGCCGCGGCGGTGACAACGGCCCAGGCCTTCGGGAATATCCCTGTGGTGTTTGCCAAGAAAGGCGAAACCGCCAATGTGGGCAAGGATGTGTATGTAAGCCGCGTCTACTCCTTCACCCACCGGCAGGAAA
>JAEWWY010000271.1 GCA_023458835.1 Bacillota bacterium | reverse complement strand
GTACCTGGCTGTTGAGCACGTTGAATGCGGAGGCGGAAAGGTCGTTTGGATTTTTGACGGACAGCCAGGCAGCCCCTGTTTCGGAAGGCAGGCAAACCGGTTTGAAGGCAAGGGCTGTATACTCTTTTCCTTCCAATTCAAAAGCAGTCCCCGTCACTTTGCCGCAGGGAGCCGGGCCGCAGGAGGCGGCCGTAAATTTTTTGTGCGTTTTCGCAATATGCAAATACGCTCCCGCCTGAGCGGGTGTGAGCGTATAGGGTGAAGCGCCGAAATCAGCTATCCGCCCGCCATTTTCTTCCCAAATGGAAACGGACCGCTCTTCCTCGGCCAGGGCCATGCTCAACAGCTTGCTTTTGAAGGAGGCTTCACGGGTGGCCTTGCAAAGGCGCACCGCCTCATCGATGGTCGCACGCACGCTTTCTATGCCGGAAGTAATCAAAATGGCATTCATACCGATGGCCTGGGCCTGCCTGACGGTGGCCACCCCGCCAATGGCCAGGTGGTATTGCCGGCTTTGCAGCATGCGCAGGCACTGCTCCATCTCCGCCGGGGTTTTGACCGTATAGGTTTCAATATCCATATTCATGATTTCACATACGGTCCGCGTGGTGCTTTCCGTGGAACCGTACCCCACAAAGGCAGACCTGCCCTCGTAGCCGCGCAGAAGGTGTACGATCCGCATAATATCCCCGCTGCCGCTGGTGATTTCCAGCACGGGAATATCCACATGGGCACGGATGGCCCTCCCCGTACCGCCGCGGGAAATGATCACGTCATATTGTTTGCAGGCCGATTGCACTCTGGTGATCAGCTCGTCCCCATCGGATATATCACCCAGCATGACGCTCATCTGTACATCGGGCCGTTCTTTCGCCTCACTGATAAGCAGTTCCTTGAGCGCTTCATACGGGGCAATCCCCAGTACCTTGATCGGCATATCCATCCCTCGATTGTGTGTCTCAATTTTAATCATATTCATCATATATTTCTTTTTGGCAAAAGTCAATTGATTCCTGATTTTTATATAAATAGCCCGTATTGATGAGTAGTTATTTTCATTATGAAACACTTCTTGAGTATAAACATTTAAATAGATTTATTAGTGAAAAATAGTTTCAAAATGAGACGATTCCTGTTTGAATGTGCCGCGCTTTTTTGTTAGGATATCCATAGACAAAAGCTGCGCGAAAAAGCGCGGCAAAAAAGGAGAAGAGAAAATGAAAAGAAAACTCCTGTGTACCCTTCTGGCCCTTTCCCTTGCGGTGGCGGCATGGCTTCCGGCGCTTGCCCAGGGCAGTGACAAGCCCTATGCAGGCGTTACGGTAACGGTGAGCCTGAACACGCCCGCCGATGCGGTGCGCGACAGCTATGATGCCTGGGTAAGCGATCTGCAAGCCAAGATCCTGGAAGAAACGGGCATTGTCATGAATGTGGAGATGGTCTCCTGGGGTGATTATCTCAACAAGCATCTGATGTCCGTGGCCAGCGAGGAAGGCCCCGACATCATCCAGATGGGCTCCGGGGTACCTCCGGTGATCGCCGCTACCGGCGCGCTGGTGGACTTGACGCCTTATATGGACAAGCTTGGCGGCCTGGAAGTATACGTTAAGGCCGGCCAGCATTATATGACCTATAACGGCCAGATTATTGCCATTCCCTGGGGCGGAGGCGGCCGGGAGGTATACTACAACAAAGCGATCTATGACGCTGCCGGGCTGCCTTATCCCCAAAATGGCTGGACCTATGAAGAGTTCCTTTCCGATGTGAAGAAGCTTACCGAATTCACCGGCAAGCCTGCCTACGCCCTGTGCGGCTCAGGCGGCGACACAGGCAACTATTTCTGGTCCGGCGTGGTTTCCAACGGCGGAACGCTGATCGATATGCAGGCCAACGAAGTGCGCTTCAACGATGCTGTTGGCGTCAAATGCGTGCGGGATGTGCTGGACCTGTATGACAATGGTTATATCAAGCCTTCGTTTGTGGAAAATACCATTGATGATGCCCTGGTTGCTTTTATCAATCAGGAAGTCGCCATCGGCTATGGCAACGCGAGCTGGTGGCAGTCCATTGAAAAAAGCCCCTTGGGCACGAATTACGGCACGGTTATGCACCCGGTAGGTTCGGCTGGCCTGCCTACAGGCGTGGTAACGCTCAGCGAGTTTGGCGTGATGGCCTACACCAAGAACCTGGATGCGGTCATAGAGGCTCTTTCCTACATTGCGGGCCCCGAGTCCATTGTCCGTTCCAATGCGATCCTGGGTTGGGTGCCCTTCCGTTCCGATCTGCTGGACGATCCTGCCTTTAACGTCAATCAGGCCTATGAAACCTTCAAAAGTGTGGCCGCTACAAGCGAAATGCTCTTGCCCCAGCATCCCAAGGTTTCAACCATGCAATCCACCACCACCGCGGCGCTCAAAAAAATCTACTCCGACTATGTTTCCGGCACCAAGCTGACGGATGAGGACATCAAGGCCCGCCTGGATATGCTGGCCACAGAGATCCAAAACGCGATTGCGCAATAAGCCGCGTATAATATCCCTTGCGCTGCCGCAGTTGTTCTCTACTGCGGCAGCCCTCTTCTTTTTTCGCTCCGGCGGCAATGGTACAGCAATCCAAAAAGGGGTTAGGACATGAGCAGAAAGAAAAAAATCGTAGGCCTTTATATCCTTCCGGCCCTGCTTGCAATGACGTTAATGCAGTTTTTGCCCGGGTTCTTTTCCATTGGCATGTCTTTTACCGATCTTGGCGTGACCAATCTGCGCAAGCTTGGCGATGTCTGTTTTGTAGGGCTTAAAAATTTCTTCAATATTTTCAAGCCTGGCACCACAGCCGGCAATCAATTTGCCACCTCCATGATGGGCACGCTGGAATATACCTTTATCTGCTCTACGCTGGGTTATTTGCTGGGCCTTGGCGCGGCTCTGCTTTTCAATCAAAAATTCAGGGGCCGCGGGATTGCGCGGGCCCTGATGATCGTGCCGTGGATCGTGCCCTCCGTAGTCAGCGCCTTTATTTGGCGGCTGATGTTCATGAGTGATTATGGAATCCTCAATAAGATCCTGCGCCACTTCCATCTGATTGAAGAAAATGTGATGTGGCTTTCGGATAAATATGCTTTGGGCAGCCTGATCATAGCGCATCTCTGGTCTGCCCTGCCATTTACCATGATCTCCCTCCTTGCCGGGCTGCAGACCATTCCTGCCGAGCAGTACGAGGCCTGCAAGATCGACGGCGGAAATGTGTTCCAGCGCTTTCTTTATGTCACCTTTCCCAATATCGCCGGGATCTCCTCCATTTTGGTGCTGCTTTCCTTTATACGCGGCAGCGGCGAGTTTACACTGCCCTTTATCATGTATGGCCGGAGCACGCCCGCCGGCAAGGCCAACCTCATCTCCGTTCTGATTTTCCAAACCTCCTTCCAATCCTGGGATCTGGGCGCCGGCGCGGCCATGTCCACCGTTGTGCTTTTGATCATGATGATCTTCGCCATCTTCTATATCCGTACCACGCTGGAAAGCAAAAAGCTGCGATAGCGCAAAGGAGGCAGAATCCATGCAAAAAAAGTGGTTTACGCCAAAGCGGGCAAAGCGCGCCGTGTCATGCACATTCCGTTCCCTGGCCATCGCGGCCTATTTGCTCTTTGCGCTGCTGCCCATCTTTGTCATGATTTCTCTTTCGCTCAAAGACAATTATTCCATCATGGGCATCGATACCCCCATTTGGCCCAAGGAAATCTTTATTGGAAATTATTTTCGTATGTGGCAGGCCATCCCGCTGCTCAAATACATCAAAAATAGCCTGATCGTCTGTGCGGCTACCGTCCTGCTTTCGCTTCTCCTTTCCGTTCCCGCCTCCTACGGGTTGAGCCGTTTCACCTTCCGCGGCAAAAAGCTGTTCACCATGTCTACGCTGGCAACACAGTTGTTTCCCGGTATCACCATGCTGCTGCCCATCTACCTGATCTATGTCAACATCACCAAGCTGACGGGCTTTCCCATGACCAAAACATATCATGGCCTGATCATCGCCTTTGCCACCTTCGGCATTCCGTATTCCATTTGGATGATGAAAAGCTATTTTGACAGCATTCCCGGCGATCTGGAGGAGGCCGCCATGATCGACGGCTGCTCCCAGGTGCAGGCAATGATAAGGGTCGTCCTGCCGCTGGTGGTGCCGGGCATTGTGGCGACAGCGCTGTTTGTATTTTTGCTGGCCTGGAACAATGTGCTGTTCTCCGGCGTGCTGACTGATTCCGCCACGCGCACCTTTGCCACAGGGTTGCAGGAATTTGCCTCGGAAAGCTCCACCGAATACGGACAGTTGATGGCCGCCTGCACCGTCACCACTGTACCGATCATCCTTGTTTTCTTTATTTTTCAGCGTTACTTCGTCAGCGGCATGACCGGCGGCGCGGTGAAAGGATAAGCATATGCAAGATCATCGGGCGTACATTTTGCGCACAGACATGCACTATGATGTCATCGTCGTAGGCGGAGGCCCGGCCGGCATCGGGGCGGCCGTCGCCGCATCCCTTTCCGGGGCCAGGACCTGCCTGGTGGAGGCATCCGGCGTCATGGGCGGCGTTGCCGCGGCGGCCATGTGGATGCCGGTGAACCGCATCACATTGAATGGGGTCACCCCCAAGGGCGGCGCCCGGGGCGGAGTGCACGACCTGTTCGTGGATGCCGTTACCAAATTCGGCGCGCAGGCATATGCCA
>JAEWWY010000270.1 GCA_023458835.1 Bacillota bacterium | reverse complement strand
TTATGGCTTCCGGCGCTTCTTAAGACGCGGACACGTCCATGTGTTCATCGAAGTGCTGCTATATGCCATGGCTTTCAATCTGAACAAACTCCACGCCAAAATGATGAGGAACAGCTATGGCTGCACGTTGCACCTGCTTGATTCTGCGTAAACTTTTGGACAAGTGCATATGAGGATTGACTTTTCCGAAGGAATTTTTGAGCCATACATGGCCTGCTGTGTTTCCTATACGCGTTTTTCGCGGGTTCTCCATTTTGGGGAAGTACTGCTTATGTTTCTATAATAAAGACTGTCGCGCTAGATAAATTTCTCTAGCGCGACAGCCCCTTTAAGTATTTTATTTCCTGAAGCACTTCCTGCCGGGATACCGTGCCGCGGGCCCAAGGCAATCCTCAATGCGCAAAAGGCGGTTATACTTGGCAACGCGTTCGCTGCGGCTGGGGGCGCCGGTCTTGATCTGCCCGGCATTGATAGCCACGGCCAAATCAGCGATGGTAGTATCCTCCGTCGCGCCCGAACGGTGGGAGATGACGGCGGTATAGCCGGCACCATGGGCCATTTTGATGGCCTGCAGCGTTTCGGTGAGGGAGCCGATCTGGTTCAGCTTGATGAGGATGGAGCTGCCGCAGCCCGAATCGATGCCCTTTTGCAGCCTTTGGGTGTTGGTGACGAAAAGATCGTCGCCTACCAACTGCACCTTACTCTTGAGCTTGGCGGTAAGCTTCTTCCAGCCTTCCCAATCCTCCTCGTCCAGAGCATCCTCAATGGAGGCGATGGGATACTTATCCACCAGGCCCTCCCAGTAGGCGATCAGCTCATCGGCGGTGTAGCGGATTTGATGCTTGGGCAGCAGATAGCCGCCGCCCTCGCTTTTCCATTCACTGGAGGCCGCGTCGATGGCCAGCATGAAGTCGTCATAAGGCTTGTATCCGGCCTTTTCAATGGCTTTGAGCAGGTACTGGATGGCTTCCTCGTCGCTTGTAAGGTTCGGCGCGTAGCCGCCTTCATCGCCCACGGCGGTGGACAGGCCATCCTTCTTCAGCAATCCGGCCAGGGTATGGAAGACTTCCGTACACCAGCGCAGCCCCTCGGAGAAGGAGGGGGCGCCTATAGGCATGATCATGAACTCCTGGATGTCGATGTTGTTGGCCGCGTGCGCGCCGCCGTTCAACACGTTCATCATGGGCACAGGCAATGTATCTGCGTTGACGCCGCCCAGAAACTTGTATAGCGGCAGGCCAAGTGCCTTGGAGGCGGCCCGGGCACAGGCCAGGGAAACGGCCAGGATGGCGTTGGCGCCAAGGCGGGATTTATCCGGGGTTCCATCCAGCTTGATGAGGGTGGCGTCAATCTCGGCGGTATGGGAAGCGTCCAGGCCCGTAAGCGCTTCCCTGATCTCTTTGTTGATGTGTCCCACAGCCTTCAAAACGCCTTTGCCGCCAAAGCGGGAGGGATCCTTGTCCCTTAATTCCAGCGCTTCAAACTGGCCTGTGGATGCGCCGCTGGGCACGGCGGCTTGTCCATGAATGCCGCCTTCCAATGTAATGACGGCTTCAACCGTGGGATTGCCCCGGGAATCAATGATCTCCCGGCCATAAACGTTTGTGATGGAAAAGCCCATAGTTATATCCTCCTTGATGGTGGCCGCAGGGTTTATTTAGCTTTGCCCTGATTGGCCACACTTTCCATTTTTGCTTTGAGCAGATCTTGATCTCCCAGGTATTCCTTACCCACTATATGGAATTGTGAATCCAGCGTATATACGAGAGGTATGCCTGTGGGGATGTTCACCTCCATAATTTGCGCGTCGGTGAGGTCTTCAAAATGCTTGACCAACGCCCGCAGGGAGTTGCCGTGGGCGGCTATGAGCACCCGCTTTCCCGCCGCCATCTGCGGGGCGATGGTATCCCGGTAAAAGGGCACCACCCTGGCGATGGTATCCTTCAGGCTCTCCGCAAGGGGCAGCAGGGATTTCTCTTCATTGCGGTACTGAACCTGGGCTCTGGGACTGCGGGGATCGGTTTCTTCCAAGGGAGGCGGCGGCACATCAAAGGAGCGACGCCATATTTTTACCTGCTCTTCCCCGTAGCGGCGGGCGGTCTCTGCCTTATCCAGCCCCTGCAGCGCGCCGTAATGCCGTTCGTTCAAAAGCCAGGTTTTGTATACCGGGAGCCACTCCCGGTCCATTTGATTGAGGGCCAGGTTCAGCGTATGGATGGCCCGCTTAAGATACGATGTATAGCATACGTCAAAATCGAACCCATTCTCCTTCAAAAGCCGGCCAGCCTCCGCAGCCTCCTGCCTGCCTTTTTCGGAAAGCTCCACGTCCGTCCAGCCGGTGAATAGGTTCAGGCGGTTCCATTCGCTTTCCCCGTGCCGGAGCAGTGCCAGTTTCATGGGTATACCCCCTTGCGCCCAATTATAGTTAGGATATGCTAACTTTACATAATTATACTGCACTATGGAAAAAAAAGCAAGGATTTCAAAGATGGCGCAATGCGGGCGCAAGCGCATGCGCCGGCGTATAGTTTTATCGGGATCGGCAACAATAACACCGCTTGTCCAAGGGGGAGGGGGAAATGAGGGTGTTTCAGTCTATCATCAAAAAGCTGAAGTACTGGCAGCATATGAACAAGGCGCAGCAAGATCTGGATAAAGAGCAGTCGTCGGCACAGCCGCCTGCCCTCCATAAGGAACTGACCCGGAACCTGCAATCCATACGCCAGATACTGGGCAAGAGCAATGATATAAAGATACACGAATTCCGCTTTGGCAAGGAGGGAGAATATAGCGGTGCGCTGGTTTTCGTCGATGGCTTGGTGGATAACGGCGCTATCACGGAAGGGATCCTGAAGCCTGTTTTATCCTTCCGTCTGCTGAATCCACTTCCATCGGAGAGTCCTGCAAGCATATTTGAGGAGATACAGCGCACAGTGCTTTGCACCGCGGAAATGGAGGAAGAGGAAACGCTTAGCAAGCTGGTGGCCGGCTGCTTAAGCGGAAACACCATGCTGCTCATGGATGGTGTGGCAAAAGGCATCTTGGTGAGCACCAAGGGATGGGAGAAAAGGGGCGTAGCCGAGCCGCAGACGGAGGCGGTGGTCCGCGGCCCCAGGGAGGGGTTTACGGAAAACCTGCGGACGAATACCGCATTATTGCGCCGAAAGATCAAGAGCCCCCGGCTTCGCATGGATCATCTCATCGTGGGCCGTAAGACGCTGACAGATGTCTGCATCGTCTATCTGGATCATGTGGCGGACCCAAAGGTTGTTCAGGAGGCCAAAAGGCGCCTTGAGGGACTTCAGGTGGATTCTATACTGGATGCGGGATATATCGAGCAGTACATGGAGGATGCGCCCTTCTCCTTATTTGCAACGATAGGCTATACGGAAAAGCCGGATGTTGCGGCGGCCAAAATACTCGAAGGGCGCATAGCCATCGTAACGGACGGTTCGCCGTTTGTGCTTACGGCACCCATGCTGTTTATCGAAAGCTTTCAAACGGCAGAGGACTATTATATCCGGCCGTTTTTTGCCACCTTCGCCAGGCTGCTTCGATATTTGGCATTCATCATATCCGTATACGCTCCTGCCATCTACATCGCGCTGACCACCTTCCACCAGGAATTGATCCCCACCACCCTTTTGCTTACTATAGCCAAAGCACGGGAAGGAACGCCTTTCCCGGCTCTCCTGGAAGCGCTGATCATGGTTTTTGCCTTTGAGATCCTGCGTGAGGCGGGGCTTAGGCTTCCGCGGCCTGTGGGTCAGGCAATCAGCATCGTAGGCGCGCTGATTATGGGCGATGCCGCCGTATCGGCCGGGCTGGTAGGCGCACCCCTTGTCATTGCCATAGCGCTGACGGCTGTTACAGGTTTTGTGGTACCCTTTCAAAGCGACGTTTCTTCCCTTTTGAGGCTCATATCCATGATACTGGCTGCCGTGCTGGGCGGATACGGCATCGCGATGGGGCTATTGGCAACAATGGTGCACCTTGCCTCGCTGAAATCCTTTGGCGTTCCTTACTTTGAATCCTTTGCCCTTTCCAGGGATCTGCAGGATACCATGGTACGCATGCCGCTGTGGTTTATGACCAAGCGTCCCAAGGATATAGCGCAAAAAGATACAACGCGCAGGCGCTTTTTTATACCGCCCGCGCGGCCGCATGAGGAGCAGGGCGGGACACCCGGCGCGGAAGGCGGGAAAGAATGAAGAAGCCGCTATGTATATTCATGGTGCTGGCTGTTTTATTCGGCATGACAGGCTGCTGGGATAGCCATGAATTGGATACGATTTTTATTGTAACCGGGCTGGGGCTCGATACAGGCGAGCAGCCGGATGAAGTGAATGTTGGCGTTCAAATTGTCCGTGTAGCAGGCGGAAGCGATGGCTCCGGCGCCAGTGACAGTTCCGGGGGCGGGGACGGCGGAAGCAGCATATCGCTGGAAGCCAGCGGTAAAAGCGTGCTTGCAGCCCTTTCGACCCTGCGCCATGAAAGCACCAGAACGTTGTTTTTGCACCATAACCAGATGATTGTCTTCGGTAAAGAATTGGCCCAGCAAGGCATTCAAAAGCATCTGGACATGTTTTTGCGGGATGAAGAAACACGTATGGAAACGCTGGTGCTGGTGGCCGACGGGAAAGCCAAGGAGGTTCTCAGCACAGAATTGGATCAGGATAAGCTTTCGGGCGTAGCGGTTACACGTATGATGCGGCAGTATGCCAACATCTCTGTTTATCTGAATGTGAACATGCTGCATCTTGTATCAAAGCTTCTGCAAAAAACAACTGCTCCTCTCATACCGATTGTGGAAGTAAAGGGGGAGGGAGAAAAGAAAAGGCTGGACATTTCCAGAATGGCGGTATTCAAAGACGACCGTATGGTGGGGGAACTGGATTGGGACGAGATTACGGGATATCTATGGGCAATGGGGGACATTAATGAGGGGATTCTGGAGATCAGCACGGAAAAGGGAACGGTATCCATGAACATTATCCAGGTCAGCAGCAAATCGGTACCGGTGCTGCAGGCAGACGGCAGAATAGGTGTGATCCTGGATATAGATACGGTTCTGGATATTGAGGAAATGAATGGGTTCGGAGATGTGAAGCTGGGGGAGCTTCATAATATGCTGATGCAGGAGGCGCAAAAGACGGTTGAACAGCGTGTGTATACTACTTTTGAAAAGGCCCGGCAACTGAACGCCGATATCTATGGATACGGCGGAAAATTCCATATCAAATATCCCAAGCAGTGGAAGGACCTGGAACAGCGTTGGGATACGGTGTATCCTTCGATGCAGCTTGTACTGCGTGTGAAGACGCATATTTCTGGGACCGGCAAGACATCCCTAACTCTGGATATGGAGGAAAAGAAGAAATGAAACTGGAAACGGGAAGGATTACGCCGTCTCAAATGATGTTTTCCGCCGCCTGCTTCATTCAATCATCCTCTTTGCTTTCCGCCTTCCTGACAGGTGTGACAGGATATGATTCCTGGTTTGCGGTAGCGGCAAGCATTGTGGTATGCTTGCCCATCCTGATGGTGTACCTTGGGCTTGCGAAAATGTATCCCGGCAAAAACTTGATGGAAATCAATGATCTGGCGTTCGGCAAGATCATTGGTAAGGCAGCCTCCTTTTTGCATATCCTGTTTTTTCTTACATTGACTGCACTGAATTTGCGGGATATCAGTCTCTTTGTCCAACAGACCATTATGGATAAGACACCCGCCATCGTTCTTTCCATTGCCTGCATTTTGGTATCCGCTATGGCTGTGCGGAATGGGTTGCAGGTGGTAACGCGGTTCGCGTTTCTTTTCATCACGATATCGATCGCGGTGCTGGGATCATCACTGCTGTTTGCTTCCGACCTGATGGACCTTGACAATTTTTTGCCCATGCTGCAGCAACCTGTTAAAACATATGTGCAAGGTACAAACATTGCCTTGAGCATACCCTTTGGCGAGCTCGTTGTATTTTTGATGATCCTGCCTTATGTGCGTGAAAAGCAAAAACCAATCGGCCGCTATTTTTTGGGCGGATTCCTGTTGGGCTCTGTGCTTTTTTTGCTGGTGGTGTTTCGGGATACGGCTGTGCTGGGGAATACATTGAGCCTTTTCGCTCTGCCGGCCTTTGAAACACTTCGCCTCATCACGGTATTTGGAACGCTCAGCCGTTTGGAGATATTGTTCGCGGTGGTGCTGGTTATCCTGCTTTTCTTTAAAGTCTCTCTCCTTCACTACGTGACATCGCTGTCAGTGGCCCAGGTATTCGGCATGAAATCTTACAAGCCGCTGGCACTTTCCATTGGGGTACTTACGATCGGTTACAGCTTTACGCTGTACCCATCCAACATTCAGCATGCTTCTTCCGGAAGCGAGACGTCCACCATCCTTTGGCAGGTCTTTGAATTTATCCTTCCTCTTTTGGCACTGGTGATTGGCAAAATCAAAAAAGGAAAAGCGAAAGGAGCGGAAGCTTGATATGCTGGCGGTTATCCTGTGCTTTGGGCTGATCGCGTTGATTGATCTTACCCCCTTGATCCGCAGGAAGGAATGGAAGGACGCGGCAGCATTCGGTTTCGTTTTTGCCCTGGCGCTAACCATCTCCGTGCTGAATCAGTTAAAGGTGCCCATCCCCAGCACCGTCCTCTCGGCGGATCAATGGATGCGTCAGATCGGTATCCATTATTGAAAAATATTTGCCCTTTGGCCGCAGAAGCGGTCTTTTTGCTTTGCCCGCATGCGCTTGCTTGAGGAATGGAGCCGGTTTTGCTATAGTGATTCTCGAAAAGTGGGATATACATGAAACGGGCAGGAGGGAACATGGGAAAAGCCACTGTTCTGATTGTGGAAGATGAAGAAAAGATCATCAGCGTCATCGAGGCGTACCTGAAGCGGGAGGGCTATCAAACACTGTCCGCGGGGGATGGCAGGACGGCGCTTTCGTTGTTTGAGGCATATCGGCCGGATGCTGTTGTGCTGGACAGGATGCTGCCGGAACTAAGCGGTGATGAAGTGCTCAAGAGCATCCGGCAGCTTTCCGATGCGCCGGTGCTGATGCTCACGGCCAAGGGAAGCGAAAATGATGTGGTAGAGGGGCTTCATCTGGGGGCCGACGGCTATGTGATCAAGCCCTTCCGTCCGCGGGAACTGGTGGCCAGGCTGGAGGCGCTCTTGCGCCGCTTTGGGCCTAAGGATGCGGGCGAAGCGTTCGCTTACAACGACGGCGACCTAAAGGTGGATTTATCCGCGCATCAGGTGTGGCGGGGCAGCAGGGAAATCTCACTTACGCCTAACGAATTCAAGCTGCTAATCGCGCTGATCCGCCAGCCCGCCAAGGTATTTACCCGGGAAGAGTTGATCCTGAGCGCGTTTGGCTTTTCCTATGAAGGGTTTGAGCGCACCATCGATTCCCATATCAAGAACCTGCGGGCCAAGCTGGAGGATAGGGCCGAGGAACCGGCCTATATCCGCACTGTTCGCGGAGTGGGATATAAGTTCGGAGGGAAAATGGATAGCTGATCCCTTCCGAAACCGTCACACGGGCGAAAGGGCCACAGGCCTTGGTATCTTCTAAGATCGTCAGGGAGCATGGGGGAGAGGCCTTGGCGGAAAGTAGGCTGGGTGAAGGCAGCGTGTTCACGGTGAAGCAGCCGTTTTATAGACAGTAAGTCATCAAAAAAATTTTGGCACCCTCTTGCAAAGTACGCGGGAGGGTGCTATACTGTGTTTGCTACTGAACAATACACAATAGTGGTTAATGAACAGAAGGGAGGAATGGCATGAACCCGCAATTCAAAAAGGGCGTGCTGGACCTATGCGTTCTGGCGGCGCTGCGCCACCGGGATGCCTACGGATATGAGTTGGCGGAGCAGATTTCCAAAAGCATTGAAATTGCCGAAGGAACGCTCTACCCGCTGCTGAGGAAGCTCAAGGGGGATGGCCTGTGTGAGACCTACCTGTCGGATGAATCCGGCGGACCGCCCCGCAAGTATTACCGGCTGACGGAGGCGGGAAAAGCGGCGGAAGCGGAGTTATGGCGTGAGTGGCTGATGTTTGTGCACCAGGTGAATGATATTTTGCTGGAGGATGAGGCGGATGAATGAATATTTGCAGGCACTGTCCCAGGCGCTTGGCAGGCTTGACCAGGCTGAGCGGGATGATATTCTCGCAGATTACCGGGAGCACTTTGAGATAGGCCTTTCCCAGGGGAAGACGGAGAAGCAGATCGCGCAGGAGCTGGGGGAGCCGGAGAGCATCGCGAAGCTGTATACAGCGTTGAATGCTACCACCCAGGCAGAAAAGACAAAAAAGCCGAAGGATGCTTTCCGCATGGTAGGTGCCACGTTTGCTTACCGGATGGGCAAGGGATTTATGATAGGAACATTGTACACCGCGTTTATCCTGTGCATCATTCCGGTGTTCGTGCTGGGACCGGCGCTGTGGCTTTGCGCTGCCGGAGCAGTATTCCTGGCCGCCATGGAATGTATGAAAGGGTTCATCGTTTATGGAGTGTTGGCTGCTTTTACAGCGGTCATGATGACCGCCATGGGGACATTGTGTTTGATGGGTGCAAAGGCTTTGTGGGGCACCACCATCGGCGCGTTGTCCGGATTGGCCCGGCGCTGGCTGCATAGCGGAGAAGAAAGGGAGGGCAAGTGATATGAAAAAACGTTTGAAATTTTGGTTGATCGTGCTGGTGATAGGCGTTGCCGGTATCGCCCTGACAGGTACCTATCTGATATCAACCGGAATGTTGATGTCTTATGAGGCTGAAAAGGAATTTGCTTTGCAAGGAGATTTTCAGAAGCTGAAAGTGGATGCAAGGCGTGCCCAGGTCATTGCCTATCCCACTGAAGAAGCGCCGGCCGTTGAGGTTTTTGCAAAGGCGTGGGCATCCGGCCCCATTGAGCTGGAACAGTACTTTTCCATGTCGGTGGAAAATGGAGTACTGACTGTCAAAGAGATTTCCTTCGAAAGTACATTCCTTGGATTGTTTCCCCAGCCCTACGAG
>JAEWWY010000269.1 GCA_023458835.1 Bacillota bacterium | reverse complement strand
CTGGTCAGGTTTTGTGGGCAAGCCGCTTCAAATGCCAGATCTTTTCATTATACTCGGCAATGGTGCGGTCGCTGGAGAAGATACCTGAAGCTGCGGTATTGGTGATGGCCATACGCCACCATTTATCGGGATTGCGGTAATCCTCATCCACCCGAAGCTGCGCCATGGCGTAGGAGCCGAAATCCTTGAGCACAAAATAGGGATCAGCGTTGCAACCGTATTCGCCCAGCAGCAGCGCGTGGTACAGTTCCTGAAGGGTAGTGGGATTTTCGGGGAACAAGGTGCCATCGATCAACTGGGTCATGGCTTTGCGGATTTCATGATTGGTTTCAAAAATCTGCATGGGGTTGTAGGTGCGTTCCTGATACATGCTTTGCACCCGGTCGGCCCGCATGCCGAAGATATAAATGTTATCCATGCCCACCTGCTGGGCGATTTCCACATTGGCGCCGTCCATGGTGCCGATGGTGAGGGCTCCGTTCATCATGAACTTCATATTGCCGGTACCGCTGGCCTCCTTGCTGGCGGTGGATAGCTGCTCGGATAATTCCGCCGCGGGGATCAAAACCTCAGCGGTGGATACATCGTAGTTTTCCAAAAACACCACCTGCAGCATTTTGTTGGCCCGGGGATGTTTTGCAATAAGCTGAGAAAGCGCGTTGATAAAACGGATGATCAGCTTGGCGCGGCGGTAACCGGGGCTGGCCTTGGCTCCAAAGAAGAAGGTGCGCGGCGACATGGTAAAATTCGCGTCATCCACGATGCGATTGTACAAAACCAGGATATGCAGCGCATTGAGAAGCTGGCGCTTATACTCGTGCAGCCGCTTGGCCTGTACATCGTATATGAAGAGGGGATCCACCTTGGCGCCCTGACGGGCAAGCACCATTCGGGAAAGGCGTTCCTTGTTCTGTTGCTTGATGCGGGCAAATTCCTGGCGGAAGGACGCGTCGTCCCGATAGGGGAGCAGCTCCCGAAGCTGCTCCGGTTCTTTCATGAATCCATCGCCAATGGTATCGCGGATGAGTCTGGTCAAATCCTGGTTGCAGGATAAGAGCCAGCGGCGGTGGGTGATGCCGTTGGTGATGGCGGAAAACTTCTCCGGCGTCAATGCGTAATAATCCTTGAAGGTATCGGATTTGAGAATTTCCCCGTGAAGCTGGCTGACGCCATTGACGGAGAAGCACATGGCCACGCACAGATTGGCCATGTGCACCTGGCCATAAGCAAGCACCGCCATTTGGGCGATGCGATCCCATTCGCCGGGGAATTTGTCCCATAGCTTGTCACACAGGCGGCGGTTGATTTCATGCAAAATCATGTAGATGCGGGGAAGCTGACTTTGCACCATATCCTCGGGCCATTTTTCCAGCGCCTCAGACATAATGGTATGATTGGTGTAGGCCACCGTCTTTTGCGTGATATCGGCGGCTTCATCCCAGCCCAGACCCTCCTCATCCATCAACAATCGCATCAATTCCGGAATCACCAGGCCGGGATGGGTGTCATTGACATGAAACACCACCTTCTCCGGCAATAGAGCAAAATTCGTGCCATACATGCGCTTGAAGGACTTCAGGGCATATTGCAGCGTAGCGCTGGTGAAAAAATAATGCTGCTTCAACCGGAGCATTTTTCCCTCGTAGTGATTGTCCTCCGGATAAAGCACCTTGCTGATGACTTCCGCCAGTTCGATTTCCTGTGTGGCGCGGATATAGTTCCCCTGGCCGAAGGAGCACAGGTCGATGCCTTTGGGCGACCTGGCACGCCACATGCGCAGCGTGTTCACCGTATCGGTGTTATAACCCACGGCAGGCATATCGTAGGGCACGGCTTCCACAGTGAAATAATCCTTTTGTCGGAACTTACGCACGCCATTTTCCACCGTTTCCTCTACCCGCCCGCCGTAGCGCACTTCGCAGGCATCCTCCGGCACAGCCATTTCCCATACGTTGCCGTTGGTAAGCCAGTCATCGGGCAGCTCCACCTGCTGGCCGTCCACAATCTTCTGGCGGAAAAGCCCATACTCATACCGGATGGTGCAGCCCATAGCCGGCAGATCCAGGGAGGACAAGCTGTCCAAAAAGCAGGCGGCCAAGCGCCCCAATCCGCCGTTACCCAGGCCCGGCTCCGGTTCTTCCTTCAAAACGGCATTCAAATCAATGTTCAGCTCCGTGAGTGCTTCCCTATAAACCTCGGTGCTGCACAGGTTGAGCATGTTGCAATAAAGCGTACGGCCCATCAAAAACTCAACGGAAAGATAATAGAGCCGTTTCGCCTTGCTTTCCCTGCGCTCCTCCTTTGCAATCATCCATTTCTGCATGATCTGATCGCGGACGGTGGATGCCAGCGCCTTGTAAATCTGCTGGTTCGTCGCTTCCGCAATGGTGCGGCCATTATACCGCTGCAGCTTGCCGATAATGCTTTTTTTGATAGAATCCTTATCAAAGGACGTAGTCGGCATAAATCGTCGCCCGCCTCTATATTACAAAATTCGAGAAACCACAATTATTTTATCATATAATAGAAGACAGTTCAACGAAAGTGTCGCTGAGGCAATATGTTCCACGTGAAACAGGAGAGGGAGGGCGGGCCCGGATTGTTTCACGTGGAACATTGCTGCTGTTTACAACACTCCTGCGTTACGGTACAATATGCCTCAAGGAAGGGAGGCGTTCCCATGCCCAACTGGACAAAGGCGCAAAAGCAGGCCATTGAAGCCCGCAATGACATGCTGCTGGTGAGCGCCGCCGCAGGCTCCGGCAAAACAGCGGTGCTGGTGGAGCGTATCCTGTCGCTGATCCAAAAGGATGGGCTGGACGTAGGCCGGATGCTGGTGGTAACATTCACCAGGGCCGCAGCCGCGGAGATGCGGGAGCGCATTTTGAAAGCGCTGAATGAGGCGGCGGATGCGCAGGAGC
>JAEWWY010000268.1 GCA_023458835.1 Bacillota bacterium | reverse complement strand
AGAAACAGGCTTTTGATTCAGCAGATATTCGCACAGGCGGAGCGTGAACTCCAGGTTGTACGAGAACTCGTAGAACTGGGTTTCGGTGAGCGTCGCGCTGCTCCCCAGTATGAACGCCCGGGACAGCGTCCCGTCCTCCTGGGTGCGGGTGCCAAGCAGCGCCAGGGAAAACGGACCGACAGGGTCGGTATCCTGCTGCTCGGTGGAACTGTTCTCCCCGTAAATATCCCGCAAATACGCTTTGTAGCCGCTGTACAATACCGGCGCCACCGTAAGGCCGCTGACGGCTGCCGTCGGTGTTTCAAAAGCCCGGGCGCCTGCCAGGATCAAGTAATTCGTGCCGGCAGCTATAAGCACATCGGTGGCCTCCCCCGGCTGCACATAGGGCACCAGGCAAAGGGTCGTATTGTTGAAATAGGTGCCCGGCTCCTCTGCCGATGCCAGCACCACGCCGTCCCGCGGCACCATGCCGAAGGAGCGCAGCAGCGACAGGTAATTGTTCATGCCGGCAAGCTTGTCGTCAAAATCGCAGGTGATGAACAAAGATCCCCCCGCCTGGGAAAAGGCGGTGATTTTCGCAAGCTCGTCCTGGGTCAAATCGATCTGGGCCGGGGAAAGGATCATCAGCAGCGCGCCGGGCGTAAGCGCATCTCCGCTGCGCAGGTTGACGGAGCGCACGGCATAGTTGTTGCTTGCAAGCACTTGCTTCAGCGGCTCCAAAACCTCCCCTTCCAGCTCGCCGTGGCCATTGAGCAGCATGATTTCCGGTATTTCTTCACGTGTAACATACAAAAGCGCTTCGGTGATCCGCTTTTCGTAAACCAGCTCCACCCCGTATTCGCCGTTTTCAATGCTGTATCCCACCGTGGAAAAGCTTTCGGGGGAAAGAATCTTATACCGCCCCGTCGCCTCGCAGGATACAACCAGGCTGTTGGCTGTCAGCGAAGCTTCCGCATTCCCCTGGAACCTGGCCAGCAGGCCGGGATTTTTGTTCAGCTCCAGCATTTCATAGCTGATCAGGGGACTGCTTGCCCTGTAGCGGTTCAGCAGCTCCACAAGGGCCGGGTCCTCTCCGCCCGGCGTATACAGCGCGTAGATGTGCACCGGGAACGGCAGGGCGCTCAATACGCTCCTGGTGGTTTCGCTTTGGGTGGTCAGGTTGTTGAAGGACAAGTCCTTCCGCCAGCCATATTTTGTTTCCAATTCCGAAAACCCCAGGTTGACAAGCACCGCCAGGGCAATCACGATTGACGTTACCGCAAGCGCATAGCCGCCGTAGCGCCATTTGGAATGTTTGAAAAGCAGCAGTTTCCTCATGCTCAGCCCTCCCTCCAGCGGCGTGCGTCCAGCATGCGCACCGTCAGGAACAGGAAAACTAAGCAGAAGGACACGAAGTACAGGATGCTGGCATAGGACAACTGCCCCAGCAGGAAAGGCTCATACCGGTCATACAGGCTCAAAAAGCGCAAAACCGGGGATACCACGGGCAGCGTGACCGCCGTGGACAAAAGGTCCAGCACCCACAGCGCCAGATTGATGCCGAAGGCGGCAACAGCGGCCGTCACCTGGCTGCGGACGCATCCGGAAATATACAGATCCAGCGCCAGGAAGGAGCAGCCCTGCAGGATAAAGCCCATATATCCCACCAGCAGCTCCCCCAGGTAAACCTTGCCGTACACGGCTATCACCAGCACATAGCAGAGCGTCAAAAACACCGTGGCAAAAAGCACCGCGGCGGCGGCAAAATATTTCCCGGCCACCACACCCCACAGCGATACGGGGGATGTCAGCAGCAATTGGTCAGTTTTTTGATGGCGTTCCTCCGCCAGAAGGCGCATGGTCAGCACCGGGGAAAGGAGCATCCACAAAAACGTGGTCTGGCTCAAAAGATACAGCACGTTGCTGTTTAAGGCGCTGATATTTTGCAGGTAGAACATCATCCCCGCCAGCGCCAGAAACACGCCCATGAACACATAGCCCACCGGCGTGGAAAAATAGCTTTGTATCTCCCTCTTCCAAATGGCGATCATCTTTTCAATCCTTTTTCTCCGGGGCATACTCCCCGCTGGTGGCCTGCAGGAATACTTCCTCCAGGGTATCATACATCGGCGTCAGGCGCAAAAGCGGCGCCTGCAGCCCGCACAGCAGCGTAAACAGCTTCATCTCCGGCTGCATATCCCGGCGGCACTCCAGAATGGCTTCGGTATTGTCCGCGTCCGGGGCCGGCAACACCTCCATGCGCCTCACGCAATCCAGGCCGCTCAAAGCCGGCAAAAGCTGCTTTTCCTTCATGTGGATGGACACCCGCAGCCGCACCGTATCCCCTGCGGCGCCCGTCAGCTCCCCCATATCCGCCTCCCGGATCAGATGGCCCTGGTGAAGGATGACCACCCGCCGGCACAAGGATTGTATTTCGTGAAGCATGTGGGAGGAGAACACCACCGTATGCTTTTCCCCCAGCTTCTGAATGAGGGCGCGTATCTCCGCCACCTGCCGGGGGTCCAGCCCCACGGTTGGCTCGTCCAGCACCAGCAATTCCGGCGCGCCGCACAGCGCCTGGGCAATGCCCGCCCGCTGCCTAAAACCCTTGGATAGATTGCCAAGCTTCCGCCCGGCCACTTCGGTGAGCCCTGTTGTCTTTAGGATATCCTCCACATGGCCGGAGATGGCGGAGCGGTCCACTTCCTTTAGCTTGCAGCAAAAACGCAGGTAGCTTTCCACCGCCATCTCGTCATACAAGGGCGGCTGTTCCGGCAGGTATCCCATCAGCCGTTTGGCCTCCCTGGGATTTTGCAGAATATCATACCCGCCGATGGTAACGGTTCCCCGGGTAGCCGAAAGGTACCCCGTCAAAATATTCAGCGCCGTGGTCTTCCCCGCCCCGTTTTGCCCCAGCAGGCCCAGCACCTGCCCCTTATGCGCGGAAAAGCTTACATCCTTCAGTGCATAAATGGGACCGTAGCGCTTGGTTACACCTTCCAGCTTTAACATGGATGCTCCTCATGGTCATATTTCAAGGCTCTACGGATTTATTATAACAAAGGAATGCATCTCAATTGTGAATAAAATGTGAACTGTGAAAGCCCGCGGGCCCATGGCGCCTTGGCAACCTATACAGCCGGCAAAAAACTGCTTGACAAAGTAATCTGTTTCTTTTATAATGGCTTTCGCAATCCTTTGATTGCTGTTGGGGAATTGTGTAACGGTAGCACCTACGACTCTGACTCGTATTGTCTAGGTTCGAATCCTAGTTCCCCAGCCATTTTTTATGCCTCCGTGGTCTAGTGGCCTAGGACACCGCCCTCTCAAGGCGGCAACACGGGTTCGAATCCCGTCGGAGGTGCCATAGAGAAAGCCAGGAAACATAATGTGTTCCGGGCTTTTTTGTTGCTCGAAAATAGGCGTTTACCTCAGTTTTTGCTCCGAACAAATTTTTCACAGCATGTGAAAGCAAAAAACTGTACCTTTCAGCACCGTTTTAAGCTTCAGATATGCCTTATCACTTATAACACTTAAAACACTCAAAATACACCAGGAAAGGTTCATTCCTCCCACCGGCCTATCCTGTCACTCTTTAACGCCTTATACAACAATGCCAACAGGACAATGATCGCTGCCATACACTTGAGATAATATGAACGCTTCCTTTATCTGAGGCATCATCCGCCGGGATACAAGAAAATAATCGATACGCCAGCCGATATTCCGCTCCCGTACGCCAGGCATCTGTGACCACCAGGAATAGGCTTCGTGGTCATCCGGGTGCAAAGTTCTAAACGTATCCGAAAATCCAGCGCTTAAGAGGATCGTCATTTTTTCACGTTCCTGATCTGTAAAGCCCGCGTTTTGGCGATTTGATTTTGCGTTCTTAATATCGATTTCCTGATGCGCCACATTTAGATCGCCGCAAAGAATCACGGGTTTTTGGGTATCCAGCGATAAAAGATAGCTCCGCAGATCATCCTCCCATTCCATGCGGTAGCCCAAACGGACAAGGTCTCTTTGGGAATTAGGCATATATACATTTACAAAATAGGTTTCTTCAAATTCCAGCGTTATGACCCGGCCTTCCTGGTCGTGCTTTTCGATGCCGATGCCAAATGCCACGCTCAGCGGCGCTTTTTTTGTGAAAACAGCAGTGCCGGAATACCCTTTTTTCTGGGCGCTGTTCCAGTATTCCTGATAACCGGTCAAATCCAATTCTGCCTGCCCCTGTTCCATTTTCGTCTCTTGCAGGCAAAAGATGTCTGCGTCTATTTTGTTAAAAGCATCCATGAACCCTTTTTTTAAGCTGGCGCGCAAGCCATTGACGTTCCAGGAAATCATTTTCATAAACGGTTCTCCTTTGTGCAGCCTTTGCCCTTATTATATCACAACTTCATTTTAGCTCAAACAATCGGTGAAAAGTACGAACTGGCAAGTGAGTAAAGCCCCGGAACCCCTAAGTGACTGCGTGTTGGGCTTTTTGTCTGCGCTGACAGGATTGATGACTGGATATCCCGAATCAATCTGGTGAGGAAGGTGGATCCATGGGACACATTACAAGCAAAGATGCCTATAAGAATTTGGAAGAAAGAATCAACTGGTTTACGCAGGGGGCGCCTCCTTCGGACAGCCTGTATAAAATTTTGCAGGTTCTGTATACGGAAACGGAGGCCAAATGGGTCGCCCTATTGCCGGTCCGGCCATTTACCGCAAAAAAGGCGGCAAAGATCTGGAATGTCAGCGAAGGGAAAGCGGAAGAATTTCTGGAGCATCTTTGCCAGAAGGCATTGCTTGTGGATTCCTTTTACAAAGGGGCGCGCCAATTTGCCATGCCGCCGCCAATGGCGGGATTTATTGAATTTGCTCTGATGCGCACCAGGGGCGATATTGATCAGAAATATTTAAGCGAATTGTATTATCAGTATATGAATGTGGAAGAAGATTTCGTAAAGGATCTGTTTTTCGCAACCGAGACCCGTCTTGGGCGGGTTTATGTGCAGGAGCCGGTTCTGACAAATGATCACACGATTCATATTTTGGATTATGAAAGAGCAAGCCATATTGTTGAGGAAGCGGCGCATATAGGCCTTGGAACCTGCTATTGCAGGCATAAAATGCTGCATGCCGGCCACCCATGTCAGATAGACGCCCCGCTGGATGTGTGCCTCACCTTTGGGGATGTTGCCCGTTCCCTTGCGGAACATGGGCAGCATGCGAGATTGATCGATAAAAAAGAGGCAATGGATGTATTGGAGCGTTCCTACGCAGCCAATCTGGTGCAAATTGGTGAGAATGTCCGGGAAGACCCGGCGTTTATTTGCAATTGCTGCGGCTGTTGTTGTGAAGCCCTGCAGGCAGCAAGAAAATTCAGCCCGATGCAGCCGGTAGCTACCACAAATTACATCCCCAAGATTTCGAAGGAATGTACAGGCTGCGGCAAGTGTGAAAAGGCATGCCCTGTATTGGCGATTTCCATGACCAGGAACGAAGAGGGAAAGGCTGTGGCCCAGGTAGATCATGAGGTATGCTTAGGCTGCGGCGTATGTGTGAGAAACTGCCACAAGCATGCCATTGAACTTAAGCGAAGAGAGATACAGGTCATTACGCCGGTGAATAGCACCCATAGGCATATAGCACAAGCGATTGAAAAAGGAACCCTTCAAAATCTCATATTTGATAACCAGGCATTTGCCAATCATCGTGCGATGGCGGCGGTGCTTGGCGTGATACTTAAATTGCCGCCCTTAAAGCAGATGATGGCCAGCAAACAGTTTAAATCCATATATTTGGACAAATTGTTGTCAAGCAAAAGCGCCAAAAGGCCGTAAAATGTACTTTTATGAAGGTCATGCGTTCCTTTGGAATGCACAGAATCGTCTCCAATGCTGGAAAGCCGGCTTCGATGTGGCTGCCGAAACCGTAAACCCGCCTGAAGGCATACGGCAGAGAGAATGACAAAACTTGGGCAGCCCTGGGGGAAAGTGCTAAAATTCTTCTATTTTTGCCCTTGACACTGGCCATAAACCTTGTACAATAAGAATTGAAATCGGGCGATGGGAACCCATGGCCCGAAGGAATAGAGGAGCGGTCAATCAAGAGTACCCCTGCCAGAGTCTTCAACAGGCGTAAACAGCAGGAAGAAAGGGATTGCCGCCGAAATGAAAGGACCCGTTGAAATCCTTTCATTGGGCGACGGAAGAATATTTCGCCGTCTGTCACGGTTTTCCGTGGAGCGCTATTCGTCCGCTTTTATCTCAAGATAGGAGCAGCGATTGCGCATTGCCGCAATCGCTGCTTTTTTCTGTATTACGAAACGGAGGATTTTACAATGAAAAAAACTGTTTCCTTGATTCTTACCCTCATGATGATCCTGACCCTGGGTTCTGCCATGGCAGAGGGCACCTTCCGCGTCGGCATGGAATGCAACTATGCCCCTTTCAACTGGACCCAAGCTGAAGCCAGTGAGTTTACCGCGCCCATCGAAGGTGGTATTGGTTACGCGGATGGCTACGATGTGCAGATCGCCAAAATCATTGCCCAGGGTCTTGGCAAGGAGCTTGTCATTGTGAAGACCGAGTGGGACGGCCTGCCCATGGGCGTGGACAGCGGCATGTTTGACGCCATTATCGCCGGCATGAGCCCCATGGCGGATCGCAAGACCAAGCTGGACTTCTCCGAACCCTACTACTCCAGCGAGCTGGTTGTGGTGGTCAAGAAGGACAGCAAGTTCGCCGGCGCGAAGTCTCTTGCAGATTTGACGGGCGCCAACATCACCGGCCAGCTCAACACCTTCCACTACACGGTGATCGATCAGATCCCGGGCGTCCAGAAGGCCACAGCCATGGAAACCTTCCCCGCCATGATCGTGGCGGTGCGCAGCGGCTTTGTGGATGGCTATATTGCAGAGCGTCCCGGCGCGGAAGCGGATGTGATGGCCAACCCCGACCTATGTTACATCTCCTTCCAACAGGACAATGGGTTCCAAGCCTCTCCAGATGATGTGGCAATCGCGGTTGGCCTCAAGAAGGGCAGCCCCCTGACCGCCGATATTAACAAGATTTTAGTTGGCTTGGACGATGCTACCCGTCTGCAAATGATGGTGGATGCCACCATGCGCCAGCCCCTTACGCAAGAATAATCTTTCACGGTTGTTTATAGGGAACGGACAGTTTGGCTCACCGCCTGCCGCCGTTCCCTTTCCTTCCGTTTTACGTTTCCCATTGCTCGCAAGGAGTGAACCAGATGCCCGCCACCGACAATTTCTTTGACTGGGTGCTGTTTATTTTACAAAAATACGGCCCCTTGTTCTGGGCAGGAACCAAAAACACTTTGCTGATCGCGCTCAGCGGAACCATCATTGGCTTTGTGATTGGTCTTTTTGTTGCTATTCTGCGTACCATACCCGTTAGACCTACGGATGCCTGGTATAAAAAGGTTCCCGTGCTGGGCATGTCCTTTCTGCTGGGCATTTATATTGAAGTTTTCCGTGGCACGCCGATGATTGTGCAGGCCATGGTTATTTTCTATGGCGCGCTGCAATTCCTGCACATCCGTATGGATGTCCTCACGGCCGCCATCTTTATCGTTTCCATCAACACCGGCGCATACATGGCGGAAATCATACGCGGCGGCATCATCAGCGTGGACAAAGGTCAAAAGGAAGCAGCATACGCCATTGGCATGACGCATTTTCAAAGCATGATCTTTGTGGTGCTGCCCCAGGCCGTTCGCAACATCATGCCCTCCATCGGCAATGAATTCGTGGTGAACATCAAGGATTCCAGCGTGCTGAACGTGATCTCGGTCACCGAGCTGTACTTCATGAGCAAGTCCGCCGCAGGCAGCTATATGCGCTACTTTGAGGTATTCTTCATCACAGCCGTCATTTACTTGATACTCACCTTCACCGTAACGCGCATTCTGCGCTTCCTGGAGAAAAAGATGGACGGAAAAAGCTCCTACACCATCCACGGTTCCCAAACAAGCAGCCGCAGCGCGATCACGCTGCCAAAGGGAGGTGGAAAGCATGGAAAATAAACAAAAGTACGACGGCCCTGTGTTGGAAATAGCGCACCTGAACAAGCGCTATGGAGACAATGAGGTGCTAAGGGACATATCCTTCTCCGTTGCGGAAGGGGATATTACCTGCATCATCGGCGCATCCGGTTCCGGGAAGAGCACGCTTTTGCGCTGCATCAACTACCTGGAGCAGCCTACAGCAGGTTTGATTCGCTTCCATGGCAAAGACGCGGAAACCGGGTGGACCCGGGCCATGTTCCATGCCAAGGTGGGGATGGTGTTCCAATCCTTTAACCTGTTCAATAACATGACCGCACTGGAAAACTGCATGGCAGGGCAAACCCATGTGCTCAAGCGCGACCGGCAAAAAGCCAAGGAAAACGCGCTTTTATACCTGGAAAAGGTGGGTATGCTCCCTTATCAGGACGCCCGCCCCGCCCAGCTCTCCGGTGGGCAGAAGCAGCGGGTGGCCATTGCCCGCGCGCTTGCGATGGACCCCGAGGTGCTGCTCTTTGACGAACCTACCAGCGCCTTGGATCCGGAAATGGTTGGCGAGGTACTCGCCGTGATTCGGAATTTGGCCAAAACGGGTCTCACCATGCTGGTGGTGACCCATGAAATGAGCTTTGCCCGGGATGTATGCAGCCGTGTCATTTTCATGGATGACGGCATGATTGTGGAAGACAGCTCGCCGGAGGAAATATTCAGCAATCCAAAACAGGCCAGAACAAGGGAATTTTTGAGCAGGATACTGTGATATGGCATTAGGCCTTCACCCTTGCACCCCCTTGCATGCACGGAGGCCGGCTCTTTGTTTTGGCAGGCGTGAAGAGAATAGGAAACACTTCCTTTGATAAGAAGGGAGTGTTTCTTATTCCTCGAAGGAGCACGTGAAAAAAGCTGCGAAGCTTGAGCACAGGGAGCCGGTCCCTGTGCTTACTACTTGATTCGCATTACTTGTGCACATAGCCCACCCCGGATGCATGATTTTTCAGGCCTTTTCCTCCTTTTTCTTGCATCCATTATGCCATATAATGTATTGTTGCATGGGAACGCCCATAGTACAATCAGTGAAAAGTGATGGCATACGCCCTATTTTGCAAAAGGCTTCGCATTTTTGGTTCTGCCCAAAATATAATCGGTTGAAGTGCTATAATAATCTGCCAATGCGATCAAATGCTCTACAGGTATGGTCTGAAATCCTCTTTCATATCTGGAATAAACGGTCTGGCTGATCCCAAGCACTCCGGCAATATCCCTCTGCAGTAGGTCCTTATC
>JAEWWY010000267.1 GCA_023458835.1 Bacillota bacterium | reverse complement strand
TCGAGACGTATGTGGACCCGGATACAGGGGTGACGGTATACAGCGTGTACGGCAAGTCCCACCGCCTGACAGAGGAGATGCTGGATACCTTCGACGTGCTGGTGTTTGACATACAGGACGTGGGCGCCCGGTTTTACACATACCTGTATTCCCTTTCCTACGCCATGGAGGAATGCGCGAAGGCCGGCAAAAGCATGCTGGTGCTGGACAGGATCAATCCCATCGGCGGCTTGCAGCGCGGCGGCACCATCCTTGACCTTGCATTCAAATCCTTTGTGGGCGATTATGAACTGCCCACCCGGCCGGGCCTGACCATCGGTGAATATGCCCTGTACATCCGCCATTATCTGAAGCTGGACCTTGATTTGACCGTAGCGCCCCTTCAGGGCTGGACGCGGGACATGTACCTGGACGATACCGATCTTCCCTGGGTGGCGCCTTCGCCCAATTGCCCCCATCTGTCGTCCGCGCTTGTTTACACCGGCACCTGCATCTTTGAGGGGACGAACGTGTCGGAAGGCCGCGGCACCACGCTGCCCTTTGAGGTGATCGGCGCGCCCTGGATCGACCCCTCCGGGCTGGAAAAGCGCATGGCCGGATTCGCCGTAGAAGGCGTGCACTTCCGGCGCGCCTCCTTCAAGCCCATCTTCAGCAAGCACCAGGGGCAACTGTGCCACGGCGTGCAGGTGCACGTCATCAACCGCGGCGAGGCGGATCTGTTTTTGGCCGGGCTAAAGCTTTTGGAAACCATCCGGGATATGTATCCGGACAAGCTGGAATATCTCAGCGGGGACGGCGGCAGGACGTATACGCTGGATAGGCTGATGGGCACCGACGCATTCCGCCTGGGCAGGCTGTCCGCCGATGAAATGGTGCCGGAGCATGCGCCCGGCGTGGCGGCATTCTCCCGGGCCGTGCAGCCCTTCCTCCTGTACAGATAAAGGAGAAAAAAACGATGGATGATCGCATTGCCTTCCGGCCGCTGGAAAAGAAGGATATACCCAAGGCTGTTGCGCTGTACAACGTGTGCTGCCAAAACGGCGAGGTGGTTTATGCGCCGGTGGAGGAAAGCGGCTTTGAAAGGGATTTTTTTCAACCCAATATGACCGCTTTCGCGGCCATGGACGGGGAAAAGCTGGCGGGCTTCGTTCACGGCGCGCAAAAGACGGTTTTTTTGCCCAATCAAACCCATGAAAACACGCCGGGCTATTTGACGGTGATCTTTGTGGACAGGGCATACCGCCGCCTTGGGACCGGCACAAAGCTGGCGGAGATGCTGATGGATGCGTTCCGCCTGGCCGGCAAGAAAACCGCCGCCTGCTCCGACGGGAACCCCCTGCACCTGAGTTGGCGCGTTCCCGGAACGCCGGGGCACGACCACAACAAGGCCCCCGGCGTGGACGAGGGCTGCGCGGGGTATCCCTTTTTGCAGAAGCTGGGGTTTGAGCCCAGGTACCATGAGGTCGCCATGTACATGAACCTTGCGGATTACAGATGGCCGGAGCATATGACGCTGGCGCGGGAAAGGCTCAAAAGCGAGGGCATTTATACGGGCCGCTATGATGCCGGGCTGAACTATGAGTTTGACGGCATGTGCGACCGGGTGGGCAGCGAATACTGGCGCCATGTGCTGAAAATGGAAACCGGGGCATGGCAAAAGGGCGTGCCCAACGAGGACCCGGACCTGTGGCCGGATGGGGTAAGGCCAAAGGGCCCCAGGCCCATCCTGGCGGCGACGTATGAAAACCACATGGTGGGGTTCACAGGCCCTGTGGATAAGCAGAAAAGCGGGCGGGGCTGGTTTACGGGGATCTGCGTGGACCCGGATTTCGGCCGCCGTTCCATCGGCGAGGTGCTGTTCCATTTGCTGATGCAGGAGTTTGTGGACGAGGGCGCATCCTTCACGACGCTGTTCACAGGGCTTGACAACCACGCGCGGCGGATTTATGAGCGGGCCGGGCTTCATGTGGTGTGCCATTTTGCCGTGATGGCAAGGCCGCTTTAAGCAGTATCATTCATAAAGGAGAGACGGCGAAGCGTGGAGATTTTGGTTTGCATCAAACAGGTTCCGGAAACCAACCAGGTGGAGGTCGATCCCAAAACAGGCGTTTTAAAGCGCGGGGGCATCACGTCCAAAATGAATCCTTATGACTTATACGCCCTGGAAACAGCCCTCAGGCTGCGGGGCACATATGGCGGAAGCGTTACCGTGATCAGCATGGGCCCGCCCCAGGCGCAGCAAATCATACGGGAGGCTTACGCCATGGGGGCCGACCGGGGCATGCTGCTCACCGACCGCCGCTTCGGCGGGGCGGATGTGCTGGCCACCAGCTATACCCTTTCCCAGGGCGTTTTAAAGGCCGGGCGCTTTGATCTGATCCTGTGCGGAAAGCAGACCACCGACGGGGATACGGCCCAGGTAGGCCCGGAGATCGCGGAGTATTTGGATATTCCCAGCCTGGCCAACGTAACGGCCATCCTTTCGGCCGCGGAGGCCTCCATCACCGTGCAGGCGGACATGGGTGGCGACGTGGAGGAGGCCTGCGTGCAGTTCCCGTGCCTGTTGTCCGTGGAAAAGGATATTTATGAGCCCCGGCTTCCCTCCTATGTCCGCAAGATGGCCACGCGGGATGTTCCTATCGAATGCATCGGCCTGGATGATCTGGACGACCGGGACGAAACACATTACGGGCTCACCGGCTCTCCCACCCAGGTGCAGCGCATTTTTCCGCCGGAAAGCCATACGCATCAGGAGATATGGCATGGCAGCGGGCAGGAGCTGGCCCAAAGGCTGCATGATATGCTGCGAAAGCAGAAGATGCTGCCGCGGCAAAAGGGGGGGAACGGCTGATGGCAAAATTGATCGTCCATCCGGAGAAGATCACCGACAGGGATGCGCTGATCCGGCTGTGCCCCTTTGGGGCCATCGTGGCCGAGGGTGATTCCGTTGCAATCAACGACGCGTGCAAAATGTGCCGCATCTGCGTTAAAAAGGGCCCGCCGGGCGCCGTGGAATATGTGCAGGAGCAAAAGCCCGCCCTGGATAAAAGCAAATGGCGGGGCATTGCCGTTTATGTGGAGCAGTCCGGCGGCGGCATCCATCCCGTTTCCCTGGAATTGCTGGGAAAAGCAAAGGAGCTGGCGGGGAAGACAAATCAGCCGGTATACGCATTGTTCCCCGGCCATCAACTGGAGGCCGCAGGCAGGGAACTGCTTCATTACGGCGTTCAGGAAGCCCATCTGTACGATCAAATAGAGCTGGAGCGTTTCAACATCGAAGCCTATGCGGCGGTATTCGAGGATTTCATTATACGGGTCCGGCCTTCCTCCATCCTGGTAGGGGCCACCACCATCGGCCGGCAATTGGCGCCCCGGGTGGCCGCCAGGATGCGCACAGGCCTTACGGCGGACTGCACGCAACTGGAAATCAGGGAAAATACTGACCTGATTCAAATCCGCCCCGCCTTTGGCGGCAACATCATGGCGCAGATTTTTACACCCAACCATAGGCCCCAGATGGCTACCGTGCGCTACAAGGTGATGGACGCGCCCAGCCGGAGCCAGGCCCCCTGCGGAAAGCTGCTTCACTTCACCCTTGCGGAGGATAAGCTGAAAAGCCGGATTCAGGTGTGGTCCGTTTCCCAAAAGGTGATGGAGCAATCCATTGACAGTGCCGATGTTTTGGTGGTGGCGGGCCGGGGCATCAAAAAGGAAAGCGATTTGGAGATGCTCAAGGAGCTGGCCGGTCTTTTGGGCGGCCAATTGGCCTGCACCAGGCCCATGGCGGAGTGCGGCTGGGTGGAAGCGCGCCGGCAGGTGGGCTTAAGCGGCCGCACGGTGCGGCCCAA
>JAEWWY010000266.1 GCA_023458835.1 Bacillota bacterium | reverse complement strand
TATCCGAGGGGATCCGCAGGCTGCGTATGGGCAAGGTGGAGATTCAGCCGGGATTCGACGGGGAATACGGCAAAATCAAGCTCTTTGACAAGGGCGAAGCCGAATCGCTTGCGGGCCAGCTCTCCTTTATAGACGGGGACAGGAATCCACTTCCCCCGGCGGCCCCAAAGGGCGGCAGGAAAAGTCCGGTGCCCTCACCCAAACCGGCGGAGCCCATTCAAAACCAGGCTGCGGCGGAAGCATCCGCCCCCCTTATGCCTTACGGGCTCAACCCGGAGCAGTGGGAGGCCGTCTGCGCCAGTGAGCCCAAGGTCGCCGTCATTGCCGGCCCCGGAACGGGAAAGACGAAAACGCTGGTAAGCCGCGCCATCCATCTGGTGGAAACATGCGGCGTGCATCCCTCCCGCATCACCGCCGTCACCTTTACCAACAAGGCGGCAGGGGAGATGCGCCAAAGGCTGGAAAAGCAGATCAAGGACAAGCGGGTCGCCAGGACCATGACCATAGGCACCTTCCATGCCATCTGTTTGCAGTTGCTCTCCTCAAAAAGCGGCCGGGACAGCCTTACGGTCATTGACGATACAGACGCGCTTTCCATCATCGGGGAAATTGTAAAGGAGCTTCACCTGAAGAGCGTTCCCCGGGATGTGCAGCGGGGGATATCGCTTATAAAAAACGGCGCGCCGCCCGAGGAGGACGGCGCCGGTTTGCAAAAAGTATATGAACTTTACTGTGAGCGCTTGCGGCGCTATGGCGTCCTGGATTATGACGATATCCTTGTGCAGGCCCTTGAGCTGTTTGAAAAGGGGGAAAGCCTCCCCGTCTGCTTTGATCATATGCTGGTGGATGAGTTTCAGGACATCAACGATATCCAATACCGCCTGATCAAAGCCTTCAGCCAAAACAGCGCGGATGTTTTTGTTATCGGTGACCCGGACCAGTCCATCTACGGCTTCCGCGGCGCGGACTCCCGATGCTTTGACCGGCTGTTTGAGGAATTTCCGGCGGCCAAAATGGTGCGCCTCACCCGCAATTACCGCTCCACGCCCGAGATTCTCCGCTGCGCTGAAGCCGCCCTTGCGCAAAAGGCTGAAAAGGCGCCGCGGCTTGAGGCGGTCAGGGGAAGCGGCGCACCGGTACGCCTGTATGACGCGGAGGATGAATATGCCCAGGCGCAGTTTGTGGCCCGGGAAATCAAAAGCATGGTAGGCGGCATCGATATGCTGGAAGCCCACAGCCTGCTGGCCGCCGATGGGAAAAGGCAGGCCGGCGGCAGGGGATTTTCCGATATCGCCCTTTTATACCGTACCAACCGCCAGGCGCAGGCTTTGGAGCGCTCCTTAAGCGCGGAGGGCATCCCTTTCAGGGTCGCCGGGCGGGAGGATTTTTGGGCCGAGCCAGGCGTGCGCCGGGCGGTCGCCTTCTTCCGCTTCGCGCAAAACCCCGGTGATCTTGTCTCCCTGCGGGTATGCCTTCAGGAAGCGGGCATGAAGCCTGTGCAGGCCCTGCGGCAGGTGCTGGAAGAATACGATGCGGGCGGAAAAGATCCAAACGCTCTTGCCGGTCTTTTGAAAAAGGCGGGCGCATATTCCGGCGGCGTGGAGGAGTGGCACGGCTTGACCGCCAGGTACGCGCCCCTTATCCTGAAGGGAAACCCGGCGGAGCTGGTGGAAGCCTGGGCAAACGACACCCATTGGACGGGAGGCAAGGAAATGGAGCTGCTGGTGAACAGCGCCGTCATGCATGACACGATGGCTGCCTTTCTTGCCAACCTGACGCTTGGCCAGGAGGCTGACCTGAACCGCAGCGGCGGGCGGCGCTATGCGCCGGACGCCGTTTCCCTCATGACCATCCACGGGTCAAAGGGGCTGGAGTTCCCCGTAGTATTCCTGTGCGGCGTCACGGAGGGCCTGATCCCCTTGAAAAACCGGGATGGAAGCTGCAACCTGGACGAGGAGCGGCGGCTGTTTTACGTGGGCATGACCAGGGCCCAGGATGAGCTTGTCATGCTTACCTCCAAGGAACCCTCGCCCTTCCTTTTAAGCCTGCCGGCGGATTTTCTTACCACGGGCCATGCCTTTGAAGAAAAGCGGGCGCCTGCCTTTGAGCAGTTCAGCTTTTTGGACGGCCGGCCTTGATCCTGTCCACGGGCCTTGGCAGTCTTGTTATTTCCCGGCCAGAAGAAAATCCCATGCAAACTGGGCATAAAGCGCCGCGCCGCGCTTTAGCACCGATTCGTCCACGGTGAAATGGTCGTTGTGATTGACAGCCGTGTATCCCAGCGCGGCATTTCTGCCGCCCAGGAAGCAAAAGACACCGGGAACCTTCTCCATATAATAGGCGAAATCCTCGCTCCCCATCATCGCGGGCAGTTCCCGCAATGCATCCCCGCCATACAGGCGGATTGCCGCCTGACGGGCGGTTTGGGTAAGCTGCGCATGATCGTTGCGCACCGGACCGGCAAAATAGTCATATTCCAAAACGGCGGAAGCTCCCATGGCTTCGGCGGTGTGCGTAACCACCCGGCGAAGCTTTTCTTCCATCTGCCCCCGCACTTTTTTGTCGTGGGTACGCACCGTTCCCATAAGCTCCACCTGATCGGCAACAATATTGAACCGCCTGCCCCCGTGAATTTCCCCGATGGAAACCACCAGCGGATTCACCGGATCGTTGCCGCGGGAAACCAGGGTCTGCACTTGCATGATGATGCCGGCCGCGGCCGCAGTGGCATCCACACCCTGATGGGGCGCGCTCCCGTGGGCGGAGACCCCCCGTACGGTAATCTTGAAGTTGTCGCAACTGGCCATTCTTGGCCCGGGCTGGATGTCGATAAACGGCGCGTCAAAGTTTCCCCAGATATGCATGCCGAAAACGGCATCCGCATGCTCCAGCACGCCCTGCTCAATATAATATCTTGCGCCGCTGCTGGTCTCCTCCGCCCCCTGGAAAAGCAGCCGCACTTCCCCGGAAAACGCGTCCCGCAGCCCGCACAGGATTCTGGCGGCGCCCAGCAGC
>JAEWWY010000265.1 GCA_023458835.1 Bacillota bacterium | reverse complement strand
TTTCGCAGGAATTTCGCAGAAATTCCTACCTTGCCCGAGCAAACGGCCGTAAAAACCGAAGGTTTTTACAGTGCGGCGAGGGAAAAAGCTCAACAAAGTGGCTTTGCCACTTTGTTGACACGCTGTGTAACCCCCGGATATACCGGGGGTTACATTGCATAAGGGTACATGTGCGGCGCGGCGTTATTTCTTCCAGCAGTCTTCTTCGCAATAAGTCCAGAAGATTTCCCCGCATTCGCCGCATTGGAAATAATACTTCTGATCACAAATCCAGACCTTGCAGCAGGTGCACTTGCCACAGCAGGGGCACTTGCGCCATACAAAGCCGCAGAATTGACACGGCCTGTCTACGCATACCTTGGGAGGATTACAAGGTTTCGAGCATCCTCTGTCATGATCGCATTGCCTGGTACAGCCACAGGATCTATCCTGCCCGTACTGCCCAGCACAGCCTGACGATTGTTCGCAGCCGCGCTGTTTACCCCAAAGTTCGTTCACTCTATTCACCTCATCGGTATGATCGTAATCTGTTATGGTAAGGCAGAAAAACTACCTTCCTGTATCAGCATATTTGTTGCGCAGCCAATGGTGTTGAAATTTTGAAATTTCTTTGAATGGATCATCCATATAAAAAGGCGTGCACAGCTTGGAAAAGCTGTGCACGCCCTATTTTGCCCGTCTATTTTTTTGTAAAAAGGATCCCTGTGCTTATCGCGGTGATCCCCATGACTGCGATCCCGGCTACCAGGAACCATACCGTCACGCCGTAAGCCTCGGAAACGGGACCGGCCGCCGCGAGGCCCAGGGGAAGGGTAAAGGACATCAAGCTGCCCATCAGCGAAAAGGCACGGCCCTGGGCTTCCCGGGGGATCGATTCTTGCAGGTAGGCCATGAGGGGGATGCTGTACAGGTTGCCGGTGGCCCCCAAGAACAGGCACAGCAGCACAAAGAGCCAGAATCCAAGCATGGTTTGGGGCAGTATGCCGCACAAAACCGACAGGATTCCCAATAGAAAAATGCCTGCCTGCACCTGGAACAGCCTGTTTTTGAACCGGCCCAGGCTGCCGGCTATCGCGGCGCCGCCCATCATGCCGGCGGCATATATGACGTTTGCTATACTGGCATGCCAGGCGGTGGCCTTGAAGTAATTGCTCACCATCAGCGGGTGCAGCGTGCCCAGGGGCATGGAAAAAATCATGCTCAGCATCATGGCCACTGTGACAACGGTCAGTTTTTTGTCGCCGAGGAAAATGACCACGCCTTCCTTGATCTCTCTGAAGAAGCGGGGCTTTTCAGGCCGTTCATGCGTAAGCTCCGGAATTTTGACACGGGCAACCGTGCATACCGCGATGAGCGCGCCCAACAGGTCTGTCAGCAGGATCACCGGCAGCGACAGGGAGGCATACATGGCCGCGCCCAGCACGGGCCCCAGCATGAACGCGCCGGACTGCAAAAACTGGCTCCAGCCATTGGCGCGGGTAAGCTCTTCCCTGGGCACCAGCATGGGCACGGCAGCCTGGATGGCGGGGGTATGGAAAACGCCGCCTACGGCCCGCACGCCCAATACCACGCAGGCCGACCAGTAGGGCGGTGTGCGGAAGAAAAACACGGCGGCGAAGCCGGCAGCCACAAGGCCTGTAAACAGGTCGGCGTAGATGATGACCGTTTTACGCTTTAACCGGTCCACCCATACGCCCGCAAAGGGGCCTAGCACAAGCTGGGGCAAAAAGGCCAGCAGCCCCGCCAACGCCAGCATCATGGCCGATTCCGTTTCACTGGAAAGCCACCAGATCAGCGAGAATTGCACCGCGCTGCTGCCAATGAGGGAAAGGGCCTGACCCGTAAAGATGGTGAAGAAACTTTTTTTCCAGCCGCCATTCGCGGCCTGATTGTTCGTTGGAATTTCCATGAAACCTCCCTGATCGGTCTATTTCGCTAGAATCGCGTCTATTTCCGCAAGCTCCTCCGGGCTAAAGGCTGCATTATCCATTGCTTGAAGGTTTTCCTGTATCTGGCCCAAACGGCTGGCCCCGATGATCAGCGATGTCATAACCGGATTGCGCAGCGCCCAGGCAAGTGCCATCTGGGATAATTTTTGCCCCCTGCGCTTTGCGATTTCATCCAATTGCTTGGCTTTTAACACCTTTTCTTCGGTGATGGCATCAGGCTTTAAAAACACGCCGGATGTCATTGCCCTGGAATCGGCGGGGATGCCGGAAAAATACCGGTCCGTCAAAAGCCCCTGGGCCAGCGGGGAGAAGGCGATGCAGCCGATGCCTTCGCTTTTCAGAACATCAAACAGCCCTTCCGTTTCCCAGATACGGTTGAACATGGAGTATTTGGGCTGGTGGATCAGGCAATGGATGCCCATCTCCTTCAAAATGCGGCTGGCTCTTAACGTATCCTGGCCGCTGTAGTTGGAAAGGCCCACGTACAGCGCCTTGCCCTTGCGGACAAGGGTTGCCAGCGCGTCCATGGATTCCTCCAGGGGCGTGTTGCTATCTGGGCGGTGGTGGTAGAAGATGTCCACATAGTCAAGCCCCAGGCGCTTGAGGCTT
>JAEWWY010000264.1 GCA_023458835.1 Bacillota bacterium | reverse complement strand
TGAAAAAACAAGATCCTTCACTTCGTTCAGGATGACAGTTGGCGGGACTGGATTCACTTTCAGAGTATTGCTCATAGACACATTCATGTTTTGAATCAGTATCATACGCCTATTACAGCGTCTTCTCCACCAGCGCGTTATGCTCTGTTTCCCGAACGGCTTGGAAGCCGAAACGTTTGTACAGCTTCAGGGGGCCTAAGTAGTTATGCTCCTGGGAATCATCATTTATCACCGGGTATGCCTCCACCCGGGTTACCCCCTGCGCTTTCAAATCGGCCAACGCACTTTCCAGCAGTGTGGCGGCAATGCCCTGATTCCGGTAGCCTTGGGCAATGGTGAAGCAGACGATGGCGCCGCTGTCCCCATCCTCTGAGGCCAGACCGCTGTAGAAGATGCGGGCGCCGGGCAGATTTTGCAGCTTGTCGTAATGGCACCAGCCGGCGGGCCTTCCGTCCACATAGGCAAGCACGCCCCGCATTTGGCCTTTGAGGATCATTTCCCGGGCAGTGGCTTGGTTGGTTTCCCGGGTGCATTTTTCCCACGCTTCCCGGCTCGTTGCGTGGAAGAAGCAGCAAAAGCAATCACAGCCCCATTCCGGGTGCTCGGCAAAGGCGATGTGCTCGAAGAAGTCAAAAAAATCCTCCACACGCTCGGGGGTAAGCTGCCGGATGTCCGTCTGCATGCATTCCACGCTCCTTCTTTTGCATATCACGTTTCCTTTTCATCAAGTATAGGGCCTCCTGAGGCAAACGTCAATCAAGAAGAAAAGGGCGGCGCAACATAGCTTGACATGAACGGGATTTAGTAATATACTAAATTAGTAGTTTAGTAAAAGCGAGGAGAAACCATGAAAATTCCCGTAACGCTCAAGCACAAACCTGTGATCATCAGCGAAAACTATGCCAATGTGGACGGCCGCATGGCTTATCATACCGATGCCCAAGGATTGTCCCTGGGCCTGGCCCAGTGGAATGACCGTGGCAAGGTGGATATTTCCGCCAAGGTCTGGCGCTATACGGGGGAAAAGTGGTCTCGCCAGTCGGAGGAGATGCCGCTGCACAGGGTATTGGACCTGGCTCTATTGATCTGCCGGGCCAGGCAGCACTTCCAGGAGGCATACAGGTATCCCAAGCTGTATGATGAAGGAAAGCCGCAATTGGACCGCATTCCTATGCAGGGGGATGCCATGACGGTGGAAGTCTGTCTGGGTAACCCCTGCATTGATGAGGACATCCGGCTGTTTCAGGATGCGCTTCAAAAGGACGACGAGCTTTTGTCTGAACGCTTGCACCTGTTATCTGATCTGCTGAAAGAAATGGGGTATGGCCATGGATACGCGGGAGAAGCGAAAAAGCCTTCAAAGGGCGTATAAAGAAGCGGATGAAGTGGGCTGTGTCAGCCTGTATGAGAATCATGAGAATGGAAGATACCTGATAACCGGCGAGCCCAACCGCCGAGGTGCGGAAAGCCGGTTTCAATTTGCAAAGGCCACCGGTTCCTGCGCCCATATGCTCCTGGCGGAAGATTGGAAAGTATACGGGCCGGATGCCTTTACCCTGACGGTTCTGGATACACTGAAAAAGGACCCGGAGCAAACCTTGAAGGAGTTCAGGGAGGAGCTTGCGGCCTTGGCAGACATGTACAGGGCGCAGCGGGACCCGCAAGGCTCATATTAGGCTGTATCCATACGCAGGGAGAGCGCCGCGATGTATCGTGGCGCTCTCCCCCGTACAATGGAACAGCTATTTCTTGTATGTATACCTGGCTATCAGCCTTGGCATATCGTTATACATGCCAAAGGCATCGGCGAAGATCTGGTAGGAGCTCCCTATTTCCCAGGTGGTTTTGGTGGAGTTTTCCAGCATGACGAACTGGGTTTTTTCCTCCGTGCCCGTGTTCATGATGGCCAATTGCGGCTTGGTGCTGATGATATCCGTAATCACGCCCGTGCATACGTATATTTGCGTGCTTTTCACCCGCTGGGCATTATTGGACAAAAGATCAGCGTAGTTGGCAATGCGATCGGCCTTGGTGGTATCAATGCCCCAGGCTTTTTTCGTATACTCATCCACCGTGGGCACGTAGTACACCTGAAAATCCAGCACCGAGGGCTGCCGGTTCGGTATCACCGCCTGGATGGTCACCTCGTTGTTGCCGATCTGGTTGAACACGGCGTAAAAGGAAAATGTACCGTCGGTTAAGATATTGGTGATATCCAGATCGGTATGGGGCGTCAGCACAGTGATCTCGGCGCCGGGAATGGTGGTGGCCGTGATCTTCATGCTCTTTTTCGAGCTGGTATATGTCTGGTCGGAGGTAAGATCCAGAGGCACTTCCTGCACTGCCCGGAACAGGATGATATCCATCACATTTTCCCGGCAGTACTGGCTGCGCACCCTGATGGTAACCTTGTTTGCGCCAATGGGCTGTACCGTGGCGTTATAGGTGACATCGCCGCGTTCCTGGTTGACCAGGTCGGAATAATCACTGCCGTTGATGATAACGGTACTGCCTTCGCGCACACGGAACTTCATGGGATACATGGCCGTTGCAACTTCCACATAGTCGCTGTCCGGCGTCACCAATTCAATGGGCGACAGGGGAACCTGAATCTGATAGGAGATAGGCTCCATGGGATGGTTCTGGCCGGAACTGGTGCGTATAAACGGGGTAAGCGTCACATCCATGGTGTCGGAAATATAATCTTCATAATCATTGTACCAGATGTAATCGGGTATCTCCACCACGGCTGCGCCGCCGGAAATAACATAGGTATTGCTCAATTCCCTTACATAAATCTGCGTACCGTCCTTGCCGGGGATGGTGATGGTATGGGCAGCCTGGTCATTGACGATGGAGGCCACCACGGTAGGCCTGTTTTTTTCCTTTTCCTCGGCCTTTATTCTCTGCCACGCGGAAACGCCTATGGCCGCAGCCAGAATGGTGACAAGAGACAGCATCTGGATGAGCACCGCCCGGAAAAAGCCGCGCCTGCGCGTGCGTTTGGGCGGCAGCCGCCGTGAAGTGTATGCCGGGGAAAGGGACAAGTCACCGGACTGCATGTCTCCCCAAAGAGGTTCATACGCGCCGGAGTCATTGAAGCCGTCGTATACGGGCTGGGAGGCAGCGGCCTTTCCGGAAGGCGGAACCCACTGGCTGGTAGGCTGTATGCCGGGGAAAACGTCTTCGTCATCCGGCTCCGCCATGGTTTGCAGCTCAGAACGATTGATCCTGGAGGTGAACGCAAGCCTGGCGGTGGCCCCCACCTCGCCGCCTTCCACCAATTCCGGCGGCATGGGACGCAAAGCGGTTTCCGGATCGTCCTTTACACGGAAAATGGTTTCCCTGGTGGTGTTGGTCCGGACAGTCATGCTGGAGGGTGCGAAGCCCCGGCGGCTTGCCTCCTCCCGCAATTGGCGCTGCTGCCTTTCCCCCCTTGCCTTACGGGCTTTCAAATCCACCATTTCCCGGGCCAGATCCTCCCTTGTATCGGTAAGGGAGGAAGCTTCGCCGTCTTCATCCGCCCGGATGTAGACCTTGGGTGCAGTCTCCTTCAACTCGTGCTGCCAGCCGGGGCCTTGGTTCCGCTCATAGTCGGGCTGAACAGGCAAAGGCTGGCCGCACTTAAAACAGCGTGGCAGCGAGGCTTTATTCCAATGGCCGCAATGGGGGCATTTCATCCGGGGGATCCTCCTCCAAACGGGATAACATATCTACATTCGCATCATAGGACCCGGAATCCTTTTTTCGCCTTCCGGACAAAACTGGATTTTTGGGCGCCGGTATGATAAAATGAAATACCATACAGGATAACGATTCAGGATGGCATAAATCATGCGAACAAATGGTGAGAAAAACGGGAAAAAGATCAAAACGGTTTTGCTGGTGCTCCTGGATATCGTATTGGCCAATGCTTCCATGATCATGGCATTGCAGCTTCGCTTTGATATGCAGCAGGAAGCATGGAGCCATATCCAGAAGTGCTGGAACATTGCCCCCATCATGACCGTTCTGACCATCGGCAGCTTTTTCGCGGTGCGGATGTACAAAAGCCTGTGGCAGTACGCCAGCGTGGACGGGCTTTTGCAGATCGGGCTGGGTACCCTGATGGGATCAGGGATGACGTATCTCTTTTCACTGGTCTCCTATACCATATCCCCGGAGCCGAACCTGTACCTGATGCCCCGCACCGTATACCTGATCGACTGGCTTTTGCTTTTGATCCTGGTGGGTGGTTCCCGCTTCAGCATGCGGCTGGCCGGGCAGTGGGAGCGGACGGGCTTGCCCTTCTTTTCAAGCCCCAAGGGGGCGCGGGTGATGGTGGTAGGTGCAGGTTGGGCGGGGGCTTCCGTGATCCGGGAGCTGCAGTCGGGCCGCTATGGTCAAAGCCGCGCCATTCTGGCGGTGGATGATGATCCTTCCAAAAAGGGAACGCAGATCAACCGTGTGCCGGTCTGCCTGGGCACGGAGAACGTGGAAAAGTATGCCGCGCAGTTTAATATCGATGAGATCATCATTGCCATCGCCACGCCCAAAGGGCAGATGCGGCCGTTGATCGAGCGTTGCCTGGCCACCAAGTGCAGGCTCAAGATGGTTTCAGCGTTAAGGGATGTGAATAGCGGGCGGGATGTTTTATCCCCCGTGCGGGATGTAAACATCGCGGACCTCCTGGGCCGCACGGAGCAGCATCTGGACATGACGGAGGCCAGCGCCTATTTTGAAGGCAAGTCCGTGCTGGTCACGGGAGGCGGGGGCTCTATCGGTTCGGAGCTGTGCAGGCAGATCATGCGGTTTTCGCCTAAGAAGCTTACAATTTACGACATCAGTGAAAACTACATGTATGATCTGTACTTTGAACTGCAGGAAATGTTTGGGCCCCTTGTCAAGAACACGGTGGAACTATGCGTGGGCTCCATTCAGGACAGGAGCAGGCTGGACGCGGTGCTTGGCGCCGCGAAGCCCGATGTTCTCATACACGCGGCAGCCCACAAGCATGTGCCGCTGATGGAGGATTGCCCCGAGCAGGCGGTGAAGAACAACGTATTCGGTACGCTGCATACGGCCCAATGCGCCATGGCCCATGGTGTGAAGCGCTTTGTGATGATTTCCACCGACAAGGCCGTAAATCCCACCAACGTGATGGGGGCCACCAAGCGGGCGGCGGAAATGGTGGTCGAATCGCTGCAGGGCTTTGGCAAAACCGAGTTTACCGCCGTGCGCTTTGGCAATGTGCTGGGCTCCCACGGCAGCGTGGTGCCGCTGTTCGAGCGGCAGATCAGGTCCGGCGGCCCCGTGACGCTGACGCACCCGGATATCATCCGCTACTTTATGACCATCCCGGAGGCAGCCAGCCTTGTTTTGCAGGCGGCGTCCATGGCCAGGGGCGGGGAGCTTTTTGTGCTGGATATGGGGGAACCCATGAGGATACAGGAGCTGGCGGAACGTATGATCCAACTGTATGCCGATCCCGCCGCGCCGCCGGTAGAGATACGGTATATAGGGCTGCGGCCGGGAGAGAAGCTGTATGAGGAGCTGCTCTGCGATGATGAAAACGTCACCCGCACCGGCCGGGAGAAGATATTTATCGCCAGGCCCGAGGAGTTTTCCTGGGAGATGGTGCTTCAAATGCTGGACAGGCTTCAAATCTGCCTGGATACCCATGGGGACATGCGCGCCTGCCTGCATGAGCTGATCCCCTCCTACCTGGAGGCGGATGAGGTGAACGGCGCGGTGGAGGAGCGGGTGAGGCATCAGGAACAGGAGAGAGCGGCGGCGTCGGCATAAGGATGATTTGGGACTCCAAGGGGTGATCGTATGATCGAGGTTGCCTTGCAGGGGTTTGATGCTTCAGTGAAGTGCGAAAATCAAACAATGTCCGTGCTGGAAGGGTATATAAAAAACGGGGCTGGCACCATGCGGTTTCAGCTCCGTTTTGTTTCGTTTACTCAATGATGTAGTCCGCACTGTAAGAGCTTTCCCGAACCTTGTGCATATGCGCCTGCACCGGCAAATGAATGGGATGAGTGCGG
>JAEWWY010000263.1 GCA_023458835.1 Bacillota bacterium | reverse complement strand
CCCCCCCCCCGGGCGGGGGGGCCCGAATACGCCCCGCGCCGCCACGTTGAGGACGGGTACAAGCATCGACAGGATAAGCAGCGTAAAGCCCAGCACCAGCAATACCTGACCGGCTGTGATCTTGCGTTTCATGCCCCATCCCTCCCTTACCAGACGCCCTTGCCTGTCAGCCTTTTCGAGCCGACATGCGTCAAAAGTACCAGCGCCATGCCTACCAGGCCCTTGAGCAGCCCGACGGCTGTGGCGATTTCATACTGCCCCTGGCGAAGCCCAAGGCGGTAGATGTAGGTGTCAAGAATATCGATCACGCTGTTCACGGCATCGTTGGTAAAGTTGAACACCTGATCAAACCCGGCATCCAGGAAAAAGCCCAGGTTGAGGATGAACACCGTCGTCATGGGCACGATAAGCGCCGGCAAAATAATGTAGCGAATGACCTGCCACCTGGACGCGCCGTCAATCTCCGCGGCCTCATACAGCGACTGGTTGATGCCGATGATCGCGGCAAAGTAGATGATGGAGTCCCAGCCCAGGCTGCGCCAGAGGGAGGAGGCGAACAGCACCCCCATGATGGATGATTTGTTGGACATATAATCGACGGCCGGCAGGCCGATGAACTGGCGAAGGTCGTTTAAGATGCCCTGGCTTGGCGAGAGAATGTTGATCCAGATGCCCGCGATGACGACCCATGACAGGAAGTGCGGAAGATACGTGCTCACCTGCACCAGGCGGCGGAACCGGCTGCTGCGGATCTCCCCCAGCAGGATGGCAAAGGCGACGGAGAAAGGGAACATAAGCACGTACTTCATGAAGCTGATGCGCAGCGTATTGAAAAGGCTCGCCATAAAGCCGGGACTGTCAAAGATGATCCGGAACCATTTCAGGCCCGCGAATGTCCAGGCCGTCCGCGCCTTGTAGTCAAAAAACGCAAGGCGCATGTTGAGGATGGGCCAAACGCGGAAGATGAGGAAAAACGCCATCGCCGGCAGCAGCAGGCAATACAGCGCCCGGTCGGCCCACAGCGTCCGCAGCGTTCTTTGAAGAACGGGCTGCCTCCTTTTTCCGTATGCAAGCATCGTGCTCCCCCCCCTTGGCGGTCTTCCGGGAGAACCTCCCGGCCCGTGCGCCCTGCCTACTCCTCGCCTTCGCTGGTCTCCACGGCGCGCTGCACATTCTTAAGGTGAGTGCGCACGGCAGCGGCAGCTTTGCTGACGCTGCGCTGGCGGATGGCATCCAGGATGCGCTGGTGCTCGCGCTGCTGGCCGTTGAGCCGTGCCTTGTTCTGATGGCTGACGACGGCCATTTCCTGAATCATGTCGTAATACATGTCAATGAAGACGGTGAACAGCGAATTGCCCGAAAGCTCAGCCAGGCGGTAATGGAAATAATAATCCGGCGATTTGGGCAGCAGCGCGCCCGGCGCGTTGTCGGCCAGCGCCTGCAAACGGTCCAGTTCCTCATCGCTGGCCAATTGGATGACGTTTTGCACAACCCGGCATTCCATTACCTCGCGGAACTCCAGCAATTCGCGGTACTGGGCCGCACGCAGGCGTTTGGACAATTCCGCGCCCATCTCCTGCCCGTTCACGCGCTGGATGATGGTACCCTCCCGCGGCGTCCGGCTGATGTACCCCTGCACCTGCAGCACGGTGAGCGCCTCGCGCAGGACACCCCGGCTGACGCACAGCCGCTGGGCCAGGTCCCCCTCATTGGGCAGGCGCGCGCCTACCGGCAATTCCCCAGCGCGGATCAGTTGAATGATCCGCTCAGCCACCTTATCCGACAGCCGGTCGTTCCGGATCGGTCGAAACGCCTCCATACCTTTTGCCGTCCTCTCTGCTCGTTCAGCCAGTGATCAGGAAAGGTTCACCCGTTTTTAATCATCAGCGCGGCGATCATGTCCGCCACCTCAAGCATGTCCAGTCCCTTGGCAAAGGGCAGGCAGGTGCCGGTGGGGTAGCGCGTTTTTTCGATCCATGCCGCCGGCATGCCGGCCGCGCCGTACTTCGCACCCAGCACCGCGCCGCAGATCGCGCCGATGGTATCCGCGTCCCGGCCAAAGTTTCCAGCCAGGGTAACGCCCAGCCTGAACTCGGTATGCGCAAGCTTCAGCACGCCGAATGCCTGGGCAACCGCCTCCGGCACGGCTGCCTTGTAGGAGCACCAAAGCGCATCATGCAGGGGCATCCATGCGTCAAACACGTTTCCATTGGCTGTACCCACAATGTCAAAGGCCGTCTGCATGGCGTGGTACAGCCAGCTTTCCTTGGGAACGGGCCGCAGGGCGGCCTCGAGGATTTCATCGATGGTGCCCTCGGCCATCGCTGCGGCGACAGCGGCGGCGACAGCCTGCGCACCCCATATGCCGTCCCGGTCGTGGCTGACATGGGCGTCGGTCTCCGCCATGGCAATGGCCCTGTCAATATCCCCCGCGCAGTATACACCGATGGGTGCGATGCGCATTGCCGCGCCGTCGGAATGGGCATAGCTGTTGTAGCGGCCGGACAATGGCGGCCGCAGGCCTTTTCTCAAATTGCGGGAAGCTTCAAACTCGGACGCGCCGCCGCGCTTGAGCTCATCCTGGGTGGCTACGTGCTCCATCCAGGCCGCTACGACCGCGCCGTCGGTCAAACGGCCCCCGCTGCCCAGCAGGATATGTGCCGTCAGCAGCGCGAATTCCGTATCATCCGTGGACCAGGAGGCCGTCTTGCCAAAATCGGTCGTGATGCCGTAGGCCAATTGATTGTCCGGCTTGCGGGAGGCATCGCCGAACGAATCGCCAATGGCAATGCCGCTGATGGCGCCGCGCGCCTTGTCCCTAAGCTTCTCCGGGGTGCTGAGCAGTTCCCTTCGGCTGATCATCGTCAAGCTCCTTTACTTTTCCAGAATGCGCATATCGCCAAACCATGTGCGGCCCATGGCATATTGGGCGTAGCCGGCCATGCCGTAAGCAAGGGTATCTTCCTGTGCCTTGAGCAGGCATTTTCCATCGATCCAAAGTGCCAGGCTGCCGCCCTCCGCCACCAGCTTCACGGTATAGGCAATATCCGGCGCCCAGTCAAAGGGCGCCTCCGCCAGCACCCGCAGCGTTCCCCGGTCGTGGTGGAGCAGCGCCGCCTTTCCCCGGCCGTGCAGGCCGCCGTAGCAGCCCCGCATGGCCCCCTGGACCCGCACGCCCACCAGATGGCTTTCGCCTGACAGCGGGCGGAGGGTGCCGGTGACCTCCACATCGCGCATAAAGTAGCTGCCGGTCACCGCCTCCGCGTGCATTAGGCCCATAGCCACCATGCCGCCCTGCTCCCGGGTCCACGCGCCATGGTTGTGGCTGAAGGGAAGGATGGAGCCGAATTCCTTGACCATCCGCGCAAGATCAAGCCGGTATTCAGCCTTGCCGCGGATGGAGAAGTTTGTAATGTACAGGCAGCCGAAGTCAAAGAACTTCATAGGCGAGCCGCTTTCCAGCCTGATGCCGATCTCATCGGCAAGGCCGCCGTCAAGGTCCGGGATGGTGAAGGCGACAGTTTGCCAGCCCGTGCTTTCACAGAGCATCAGCGGCTGCATGAGATGCTCCCGGCCGGAGAGGCTTTCCCGCACATAAGGCGTTACCATCACCATCTCGCCATGCATGCGCTCATAGCGCACCTGCATGGCAACCTGCTGGCCCGGGCAGGCCGTGGGTGAAAATACCGGCATATACCGCTCATCGCTAAAATCACCGCGGCGGTAGAAGGGCTTATAGAATACCTTGCCCCCCTGCCCCCGCTGGCTGCGGTCCAGCAGCACGCGCAGGCTGCCGGCGGCGGGCGAGGGACCCTCATCGCAATGGGCCAGCTTCAAAAGAGACGGATTGTCCGTTTTAAAGCCATGGGTGCTGCCCGGCAGGGAAAAATCGAAGAAAGTCTCGCCGTCCGGCACGGTGTAAAAACCCTCCGGGGGTGTTTTTCCCGCCTGGCGGTATCCGATCCCCGCCAGCTTGCGGCAATAGGTAGGCACATCCAGGATGTTCAGGTACCCTGAAATGCCGGAAAGAACGATCAGGTCGTTGATTGGCGCGCGGTAATGATCCGGAATGCCTGCCAGCCCGGCCGCGACGCCCAAAATGGTGCCCACGTTGCCCGCGTTGCAGTCGGTATCCCAGCCGCACATGGTGGCAATCTCCACGGTACGGGCAAAATCCCCCTTGCCATACCACAGTGCCAGCGCGCAGACACCCGCGTTGGGGATGATGTGGCAGACGCCCGGGTATTTATCGTAGCCCCAATCGGTTTCCAGCATCGCGCGGCAGGCCTTCCAGTCCTCCGGCTGCCGGCGGTGGAACGCTTCCACCGCGCCGCACACGGCCCGGTATAAGCTGTCCTGCGGAATATGCGCATAGCCGGCATGGATGATCTGCGCAACATCGCCCGTTTCAAACGCCTTGGCGATGCAGGCCGCGATAAACGCGGCGCCGTTCAGGCCCTCGCCGTCGTGGGATACGCTGGCCGCTACGCGCGCGTCCCGGGCCGCCCGCTTGGGATCGCCGGGGGCGATCAGGCCCCAGGTGTCGATAAAGATCTGGCCGCCGATCTGCTCGGCCGCGGTTTTGCCATTTTGGGCGATGGACCCGCTTTGCGGCGCGGGAATACCATTTTTCAGGTTCAGGTACGCCGTATGCTCCGTGCTGACGCCATATCCGCCCCACCAATAGAGGCCGACGCCCTCGCGGGCGTAGTTGAGCCACGCCTCCGCCACATCCGCGGGCGTAACCGTTTCCCCATGGTGCATGTCATCCAGGGCGCGTAAAAACAGGACAGGGCCATTGACGTCATCGTCGGCCGCGAAGTGCCGGAAATTCTTGATATACCCCCGGATGTCGCCATAAAACCGCTCAATGGTTTCCACATCCCAGATGGATGGCTCCACCGGCGCGCCCAGGCGAATGCCGATGTTCATGCCGAGAAAACCGGCGTATACCTTTTCCAAATAATCCGGAACCATGCAAATCCCCTCCGCCTGCCAGAATTATGGAATCATCACGTCCAGCAGCGGCGCGTGCTGCTGCGCGCCATATACGTCCCGGTCACCCGCCGTGCCGGAGGAGACCGGACGCAGATAGGTGATTTTGATGCCCAGCGCGGCGTCAAAGGTGACAAATTCCGTGATCTGCGAAACGGGCATGGAATACAGCGCCGCGATTGCCTCTCTGGTGACCGCGCCGCTTATAAGCACACGATGATATGCGGCGGGATCATCAAAGAGGATGTCCAGCGTGATTTCAAAGGGGCCGCTGTTCTTGCTGCGCAGCACATGTGCAAGCTCCGCAAGGCGCGTCATGGCTTCACCTCCATCACCTCTATGGGAAACAGGACAGCCGGGTCGTCTATATGCAGCAGGTGATAGACCGAGAAGGCGTAGACCGCGCCAAAGGATATATCGCTGGGCGCGAAGGGGAACGCCAGGTTGCCGGCGGTGGCCTTGCGGCCAGGGTAGCCATGGTGCAGGTAGCAGGAGCGCGTTGTGGCGCAGATGGCGTCGGCCATCTCCTGGGTGGGCGCGATCACCTCGAACATCAGGCCGATTTCATGGGGCGTATCACGGCATGTCTCCAGGGCGCCCATGACCGCATCCTTGCCATAGTGGTAGAAGTTGATTTGGTAGCTCTCAGGCGGGATTTCCCGGTAATACTCACGCACCGCCGCCACAACATCCCGCTCCACTTCCTCCACCATTCCAATCAGCAGCGGGTCGCGGATGCCGGCCAGCACGAAGGTGCGGTAGGCCGCCTTCGCCGCGCCCTCCAGCTTGACCGTATAGGGCATGGGCCGCAGCCGGCTGCCCGTCACCCGCACGCGCACCGGCGATACGGCCTTGAAGGCGCAGGCCGACAGATCCAGTTGAAAGCCCGGGCCGTTGAGCAGGTACGGATGCTCCTTCTCGTAGAAGGTATGCGCCGCCACGCTGACCGGCGTGCAGGCCCGCTTTGGGTCAGCCGCCCACACTTCAAACCCGCCGTCATCTATCGCGCCCAGGATGCAATCCTTCGTGGTGCCCGGCTCGGCGCAGAGGGCGCCGCACTCCAGTATTTTGCCCAGGTGCAGCGCCAGCGCGGCGTCATGCCCCCGGTGAACCGCGATCGCCGCGAAAGGTGCCGGGTCGTACGCACGGCCGCAGAGAATGATCTGCGCGCCTGTCTCAAGCGCCCGCAGGATGGGCTCCATGCCCATTTGCGCAACGACGCCGTTGGTTTTTTCAAGCGCCTGCGGCGTCAGGTCCGGCACGTTTTCACTCATCTTTTCAATGCGTCCGCCGGCCAGCGCATCCAGCACGGTTTGATCCGGCACATCGGCCCAAATGATGGCCATCCGTACGGACCAATCCATTTCCCCCGCGATTTCCCGGATGATCTCCAAAGACCACTGGGTATGCTTGCGCGCGCCGGACCCGCCTGCCGACCCGATCAGCAGCGGAATGTCCAGGGCCCTGGCAGAGCGCATCAGCGCGGTCAGGTCCTTTTTTGCCGCCATACGGCTGACGATGGCCGTGCCCGCGCCAAGCTTGTGCGGCCCGGCGTCCGTGCTGCCCGCGTCTACGACGATCGCGTCCGGCTTCTCGGCCAGCGCCCGCTCAAGAGACGCCTCCGGAAAGCCATATCCAAGAATGCCGCAGGGCGACAAAATGGTTGTTTTCATGCTAGCTCCTTCTATCTGGTGCGCAATACATCCAGCCTTGTATCAGCATGGTAGCATATAGTCTCTTCCCAGTCAATAACTTTTTGTCCTTTTGTCTGACAATTATATTGTCTATTTTATTTTTGGATGAAGGAACGGGCGGGCATGCGTCAGCAATGCATCCATAAATTCGTGGCATTGCAGCTTTTGGCGGCGCTTCGCGGTATTATAAGTGAAGGAGGTGATGGGATGCTCCCGGATTCGCTGCGTACGGGCGAGAGGGTGCGGCAGACGATAGAGGCTTATGGTGCAATGATCTACCGGTTGGCATATGCCCGCACGCTGAGCCGTTCCGATGCGGAGGATGTCTTTCAAGAGGTGATGCTGCGCTTTATTCAGTACGGCGAACCCTTTGAAAGCGC
>JAEWWY010000262.1 GCA_023458835.1 Bacillota bacterium | reverse complement strand
AACTTGTGGCCGGACAGGGACAGCATATCCACCTGCCAGTCCGCCACATTCACGGGGATGGCGCCTATGGCCTGCACCGCATCGGTATGGAAGGGGATGCCGCGGGCCTTGGCGATCCTGCCGATTTCGGCGATGGGCTCCACGGTGCCGATCTCGTTGTTGGCGGCCATGACGGTAATGAGGATGGTCTTGTCGGTGATGACCTTTTCCACATCGGCGGGAGATACGAAGCCCTCGCCGTCCACCTTAAGATAGGTCACCTCAAAGCCCTGCTTTTCAAGCCACTGACAGGTATGCAAAACGGCATGGTGCTCAATGGCGCTGGTGATGATGTGATTGCCCTTTGCCTTGCGGGCAAAAGCCGTACCCTTGATGGCCCAGTTGTCGCTTTCCGATCCGCCGGCTGTAAAGTAAATCTCCTCCGGCTTGGCCCCGATGGCCGCGGCCACCTGCCTGCGTGCTTCGGCAATGGCTTTTGCCGCTTCCCGCCCCGTTTGATGGATGCTGCTGGCATTGCCATACATCTGCGTAAAGTAGGGCAGCATGGTATTCAATACTTCCGGGCTGACGGGGGTGGTGGCGGCGTTGTCCATGTAAATGCGGTTCATAGCACGTCTTCCTTCCAAGATACTCCCTGGGATTCCTTGCTGAGCATGTCTTTGAGCGTGATGCCTTTCAGCAGTCCATTGATCTGATCGGTAAGACGGCTCCAGACCATGCGGGTGGGGCATCCGCAGCTTTTTTGGCAGGCCTCGCTGTCATGCAGGCATTCCGAAAGGGATACGGGGCCTTCCGTGGCGTCGATGATATCGCCCACTGTGATTTCGGCCGGATCGCGGGCCAATTGATATCCACCCTGCACGCCCCTGACGGTGGTAACCAGCCCGGCCCGGCGCAAACTGCCCAGCAATTGTTCCAGGTATTGCACCGGCACGCCGGTCTCCGCAATGGACTTTAAAGGCCGGGGTCCATTACCCGCCTGGGTCGCCAGATAAAACATGGCGTACAAGCCATATTTCCCACGGGTGGACAGCTTCATGCCCCGGCCTCCTTTTAAAGGATTTTTGTGTTTGGGGGAAACCCTACTAATTTCATCGGGTTTTCGGTGGTATATTATCACGGGGAAAGAGGGTTGTCAAGGGCTGGGATCACAAATTTTTACGGGGAGGCAAAGTGAAACGGAGATCAGCCGCACTTGGCGCTTTTTTCCGTTCATGATATGATATATCCAAATGAAGCCGCAAGGGAGGGCCTATTATGGAATTGTTTGAAGCATTCGCCAAGCGCCACAGCTACAGGGGCGTTTTCAGGAACACGCCCGTGCCCAGGGATGACCTGAACAGGATCGTTGAGGCAGGCATTATGGCACCCTCGGGCTGCAATGCCCAGACCACCCATTTTGCCATTGTGGATGATCCCGCGCTGCTGACGGAAATACGCGGGCTGATTTCCATGGACGCGGTGCAGACCGCTCCGGCCATCATCGCGGTCATCAGCAAAGGCCAGCCCGCCTGCCGGGGCATGGGCTTTGAGGTGCAGGATTATGCCGCCGCGGTTCAGAATATGCTGCTGGCCATCACCGGGCTCGGATATGCATCCGTATGGCTGGACGGCGTGCTGCGCTCCAGGGGCATTGCCGAAAAGATCGGATCGCTGCTGCATATACAAAAAGAGCAGGGCATGACGGTATCCGTGATCCTGCCGGTAGGCATTCCCGGGGAAGAGGGCCGGCAGAACGACAGGCTGCCCTTTGAGCAGCGGGCATGGTACAACCGTCGCGCCTGAAAAAACGCGCAGGGGCCAGCAAACGCCCGCCGCATAAAGTCAATTGCCGTATAACCCCGTCAGCGTACCGTATTGCAGGACATGGCCCTCCATGGCCTTGAGCAGCGCAGGCTTGCCGGCGCTTGGGGGAAGGTTCAGGAAAGCGTCCAGTATATACACCCGAAACACATATCTATGCGTCCCGAAAGGCGGCTTGGGGCCGCGATAATAATGTTTTCCGCCGTAATCGCTCAAACCCTGAACGGCGTTTCCAAGGGCTTCCACCCTTTCATCCTTGGGCACGTTCTCCGGCACCAGGGTTATGCTTGCGGGGATATCAAAAATGATCCAGTGATTGTATGCGCCGATGGGGTGGTCCAGGTCATCCATCAGGATGGCAATGGATTGGGCTTTGCCGTTCAGCGGGCCAAAGCTCAAATCGGGCGAGATATCCTCTCCCCTGCCGGTATGCCGCTTGGGGATCATGCCGCCGTTTTCAAAGGCTGTGCTTGTTACGGCAAGGTTCTCCCTGGGATAGGCGGCCCCCGCCCTTATGTGGCGCTGGTAAAAAACGAATGCGGCAGCCGCAAGAAGCAATCCTATGATGATGGTCAAAATGATCCGCCTCCCATTTCTCCTTTTCTTTGCCTTCAATTTTGAGACTCCTCCAACGCGCAAATGCATTCCTTTGCCCAATTCACAAGCAGCCGATTGGTCATCTGCGCCCGCCTTAAGATGAACCGGAGATATTTTTCCTCTTTCTCTCCCCCGCCTGCATCCCCCATAAAGTTCGCCTTCAGCTCATGGAACAGGAGCATCTGCTTTTCCAGCCCCTCATTGGCGCGCTCCCTGTCCTTTGCAAACAGGGCAAGCTGCTCTTTTACATGATCAGGGCCTGCGTCTGCTCCAAAGAACATCCTGAGCATGAACTCATCCCGCTTGGGCGAAATGAATGCTTCGGGGCTTCGCATCAGCCAGGCTTGAAACGATTGTTTCCCGCTTTGGGTAACGGTGTACACCTTTTTGTCCGGCCTGTCGCTCTGTTCCTGTATCCGGGCAGTCACAAGACCATCCTTCTCCAGCATGGCAAGCTCCCGGTAAATTTGGCTCAAGCTTGCCGTCCAGACGTTGTTCAGCGTTTGGTCAAACAGCTTTTTCAATTTGTAGCCGGTCATGGGCGCGTGGCTTAATAGCCCCAGAATACCATGGCGCAAGGACATCGGCAGCTTCCTTTCAAGAATGGTTTATATTCAATATGTGATATAATATTCAACAAGTATCATAATGTCAAGAGGCCTGTGAGCATTTTTCCATAATCCTCCCTGCCCAAAAACGCAAAGCGCCGGGAACGGCCCGGCGCGTGGAGAGAAAGGCTTTGCCTATTCCGCCTGCGAAGGCAGAGGCTTTTCAAAAGGAATGCCAAGCGCCGCCGCTTTTCCAAGAAGAAAACCGGTGGCTTCATCATATTCCTCCTGCGTTTGCAAATGCTCGGCCATGACGGGAATATCGCCCAGCCCGTGGCATTGCGAAAGCAGCGTATCATGATCAAACACGCCGCGGCCGGGAATGGCCTCGTCGATGTGCAGGGTGAGCCTGTCCACCGCAAGCAGCGTATCCTTGGCATGGACGGAGCGGATCAAGGGCCCGAAGGCATCAAAGAACTCCCTTGTCATCTCCCCGGTGCGGTACACCTTTTGAAAGGCGTTCACCAGGTTGCACATGTCTGCGTGCACGGCAAAGCGCGGCCTGTCCACCGCCCTGATCAGCCTTTGCAGGCTTTCCACATCATAGGGCAGCATCCAGGGCATGGGCTCCAGGGTGTAACAGGTCCGTTTGGGCGCGGCCCCATCCATGATGCGCCTTGTGGTCTCCACCACCTGGCGGAAGGTCTCCTCCGACAGGTTATCGGGATGGGGGCCATCCCAGAAAGCGCTTCGTGAGCCGGAGATGTTCACGCAGCAGCGGGCTCCCACCCGGTCGGCGGTGCGCAGGCGGCGGATGGCATATTGTATATTTTCCTCCCGCCGGACAGGATCGCTGTCCAGCAGGTTGTTCCATATGCCCACCTCCGCGATCATAAGGCCGTGCCTTTGCGCCGCCTTCAAAAAGGCTTCCTCTTCCTCTGGCGGAGCGCCTTCGCCCAACGGCCAATACGCTGCCCCGAGCCCCTTTTTTACATGGTTAAGAGCCCATTCCTCCGGGGTAGACCAGTCAAACACGGGCGCTCCAAGCCTCATATGCAAGCCCTCCCTTTCTTCGGTTGATTTTCCCAGGACATGTGCTACAATGAAAACAAACGAACGGCCGCGCCGCGGCAGGAGGAATATGTATGGGAAACAGTGTTTTGGGGACCACCGTCTGCGCCCAGATCGGCATCCTGTGCCATGACCTGAAAAAAACGGCGGATGCCTACAGCGCGCTTCTTGGCATGGATTATACCATTGGCGAAAGCGCAGTACAAGAGATCGCCAAAACGGAGTACCAGGGCCAGCCTACAAAAGCCCGGTGCAAACAGGCCTTTTTCAAGGTGGGCGACGCCATTGAGATCGAGCTGATCCAGCCGGACCACGAGCCAAGCACCTGGCGTCATGATCTGGATGAAAAGGGGGAAGGCGTCCACCACATCGCCTTCTGGGTGAAGGGCACGGATGAAATGATCCTCAAGCTGGAAGGCATGGGCATGAAGCTTACGCAAAAGGGCGCCTGGCCGGGAGGGCGTTATGCCTATCTGGACGCAAACCCGCAGTTGAAGGTGGTGCTGGAGCTGCTGGAGCATACGGATGCGTAAGAGAAGGAGGAAAATCAATGAAAGTGCTGGTCTACGGGGCCGGCGTATTGGGGAGCTGCCTGGCCCACGAATGGATGGCGGCAGGCCATGAGGTGACTTTGCTGTTAAGGGGCAAGCGGCTGGAGGAACTGAAAAAGCATGGTTTGGTGATCCGCCACCATATGCAGCGCATGACCACGGTGGACCATCCCCGGTTGACGGAGCATTTCGGGCAGGAGGATGTATACGATGCCGTGGTGGCGGTGATGCAAAAACCGCAAATGGAGGAGATCCTCCCGATCCTCGCGGCCAACCGGCGGTGCGGGCTGTTCCTCCTCATAGGCAACAACGGCGAGGCGGAAAGAACGCAGGAGCGTTTCCTTTCTCTTTCTGAAAGCAAGCCTATGGTACTGTATGGCTTCCTGGCTGCCGGAGGGCGCAGGGAAAACGGGCAGGTGGTCTGCGTCCACCGCGGGAAGCCTTCCCTTACCGTAGGCTCCGTGCCCGCGGGAGATGATTGCCGGGCGATTTTGACGCCCCTGTTTGAAAAGGTGAATGTGGAGTTGAGATACGCCAGGGACATGGCTGCCTGGCTGAAATACCACATTGCCATGATCCTGCCCATATGCTATGCCATCCACTGGGCGGGCGGCAGCATGAAGCGTCTGGGTCTGAGCCGGAGAATGCTCCCGACGGGGGTAAAGGGCATTGGGGAAGCCATCAGGGTGCTGGAAAAGCTGGGCATTCCCAACGAGCCGCCTACGGATGACGCGTCGCTCAAAAATCCCACCTTCAGGCTTCGGCTTCTTCTGCGTATGATTTGCATGCTCCCCATAGGCAAGCTGATGGCCAGCGACCATGCCATGTCCGCCCTGAACGAGATGAACGAACTATCCCGGGAGATGGATGCGCTCAAGCAGCAGGCAAACATCCCCACACCCGCCCTGGATGAGCTGAGAACGCATTTACTACCCGCCTGACCAGGAAATAGAAGGATCATGGACATCCGGCTGGTATTATACGTATTATAGAATTATTTCATGTGGTATAGAGCAAGGAGGAGAATCTATGGCGGGGATCAGCCCCACACTAGGCGCATTACTCGGCACTGGTTTTACTTTTCTTTTGACAAGCCTGGGCGCAGCACTTGTATTCTTTTTTAAAAAACAAATCAGCGGGCATCTGGAACGCTTCTTCCTGGGCTTTGCCTCCGGGGTTATGATCGCGGCCTCCGTATGGTCGCTTTTGATCCCCGCCATTGAGAACGCGGCGGCCAAGTATCAAATCGCCTGGCTCCCCGCGGCGGGCGGGTTCCTGATCGGCGCACTTTTCCTGCTGGGCCTGGATACCCTGACGCCCCACCTGCATGTCGGCGCCGATCATGCCGAAGGCCGCCCCTCGGGCATGAAGCGCACTTCGCTTTTGTTCTCCGCCGTGACGCTGCACAACATCCCCGAAGGCATGGCGGTGGGCCTGGCCTTCGCCCTGGCGGCACAGGAAAACGGCAACGTATCCTACCTGTCGGCCATGGCGCTGGCATTGGGCATCGGCATTCAAAACTTCCCGGAAGGCGCCGCCATTTCCCTGCCCCTCCGTCAGGAAGGCCTAAGCCGCAGTCGCGCGTTTTCTTACGGTGCCTTGTCGGGCATCGTGGAGCCCATCTTCGGTGTGCTTACCGTATGGATCGCCGGAGGCGTGGAACCCCTGATGCCCTGGCTGCTTTCCTTCGCCGCCGGAGCCATGATCTATGTGGTGGCCGATGAGCTGATCCCCGGTTCCCATGAGGGGGAACACTCCAACTGGGGCACCATCGGCGTGATCGCGGGCTTCCTGATCATGATGATCCTGGATGTGGCGCTGGGATGAGAAAATTTGCCTTCGGCGGCCCGGTTTTCCGGGCCGCCAGCTACTTGACAAAAGGCAAATGATTGTATAAAATGCAAGTGGTTAGCTACAGCTAACCATAATGCCTTGCAGAGGATGGGCAGCCCGGCAAATGGATTATTTTTTTCACCGAGAGTTAGCCATGGATAACCACGAAGAGGGATACATGACCGGCGGCTTGGACCATTTGGTGGCCTACCACTGCGCCCCTACGCTGATGGGCATGAAGGCGGGGAATATGCTCTGCCTGAAGCGGAGCGCCTTTACAGACCGGGAGCAGAAGGTGCGGGACGCCCTTCATATGCTGCGGGAAAAGGGTTTGTCCGCAAAGGTATTCCACACTCTGTGGGATGCGTCGCTGATCTACCTGTACCGCATGGATCTGCTGAATGAAAGCCTTTCCCATCCCCTTTCCAGGTCACTGCTGTCCTCGCTCCACTATCGCGGGCAGGATACGGAGGAACTGCTGGAACAGCTTGGGCGGCGCATGGAAGGAAATGAATCGTTCCCCCATGAGATCGGCCTGTTCCTGGGGTATCCGCCGGAGGATGTGGCGGGGTTTGTACAGCATAAGGGAGCCGGCTGCAAATTTTGCGGATGCTGGAAGGTATATGGCGACGTGGAGAAGGCCAAAGCGATTTTCGACCAATATGCTTATTGCCGCTTTGCCTGTTTGCAGGGCCTGAAAAGCGGCATGACACTCCATCAGATTGCCTGCGCCATATAAAGCAAGGAGGGTGAAAAAATGAACAAGGCTGTCCTGGTGTTCTGGAGCGGTACCGGCAATACGGAGGCGATGGCGGAAAGCATCGCCAAGGGCGTGCGGGATGCGGGCGTGGAGCTTCAGGTCCTTCAGGTATCGGATACGGACGCAAAGCAGGTGTCGGCCTATGGGGACATCCTGCTGGGCTGCCCGGCCATGGGCGCGGAGGTATTGGAGGAGGGTGAATTCGAGCCTTTCTTCGCGGAGCTCGAGCCTATGCTGGCCGGCAAGCGGGTGGCGCTGTTCGGCTCCTACGGCTGGGGCGACGGCGAATGGATGCGCCTGTGGGAAGAACAGGTCACAAGCGGCGGCGCCACCCTCTTTGAAACCGGGCTGATCATCAATGAAGCGCCTGACGGACAGGGCCTTGCGGCCTGCGAGGCATTCGGAAGGCGGTTTGCGCAGGCGGGATAAGGCTGCATAAAGGAGGAACCTATATGAACAAAACGGTGATCGCTTATTGGAGCGGCACAGGCCACACACATGCCATGGCGGATGCCATCGCAAAAGGCCTGCGGGACGCGGGGGCAGATGTGGACGAATTTTCCGTATCCGACATCACTGCCGCCGCCGTGGCCGCGTATGACAATATCCTGCTGGGCTGCCCCTCCATGAGCAGCGAGCTGTTGGAGGAATGGGAGTTCGAGCCCTTCTTTCTGGAATTGAGACCCCTGCTTTCCGGCAAGAAGGTCGGCCTGTTCGGCTCCTTTGGCTGGGGTGATGGGGAATGGATGCGCAATTGGCAGGACCATATCCTCTTTGCCGGGGCCACGCTGTTTGAAGACGGCCTGGTGCTCAACGAAGCCCCGGACGCTGCGGGAATCAAAATCTGTGAGGCCTTCGGGCAGCGGTTTGCAAAAATCTAAAATATCCATCAAGCCCGCCGGACGTGTGTCCGGCGGGTGTTTTCATTTCACCAGCCATGTTTTTGCCTGCCCATAATCCTCAAAAGAGTCTAAACTATAGCGGGCGGGCAAATCCTTTTTGCGGATCAGGTACTTGAAAAGACGTTTACCTCTCCGGCCCAGCCCCACGGCAGCCGCCTTTTGCAGGTGCTGCCGGGACCGTTCATTTGAAGCAGCATGCCTTGCGTTCAACCCTCTCGACGCGTAGGGATAGCAGCAATTTCGCCTTTGCTTTATGCGGTCACAACAAGCCCTCCCGTGATCCGGTATGTTTTCAACCAAAGCGCGATATATAATTTATCTTCCATGTATGGTATGATAGGCCGGAAATGTTCTATCGTGGGGGATACGCATGATCACCATCAAGGAAATCGCCGAAAGCCTGAACGTGAGCACCGCCACGGTGTCCAACGTCATCCACGGGCATTTGAACAAGATGTCCCCGGAAATGGCCCAGCGCATCCGCCAGAAGCTGGAGGAGTACCATTACATTCCCAACATGGGCGCCAGAATGCTGGCCAAGGGCGATTCGGAGATCATCGGCGTCATCACCAACTACCCCAACCGGGAGGAAAAGCTGGCGCTGCAGGACCCCTTTGTGAGCGAGTTGATCGGCGCGCTGGAAAACGAGATCCGCACCCGCCACTTTTTCACCATGCTCTACGCCGCCCAAAATGCCCAGGAGATCAACCACATCGCCCAGACCTGGAACACCATAGGCCTTATCATCATGGGCCTGCAGGCAGACCAGTGCCGGGCGCTGATGAAGATCGCCCAGCGGCCCGTGGTATTCATCGACTGCTATTTTGACCAGGGTGAAACATACAACAACGTAGGCCTTGATGATTTTGCGGGAGGTCAGCTCATGGCCGGGCACCTTTACAAAAACGGCCACCGGCGCATTGCCTACGTGGGGGACCAGCCGGTGCTCTACGGTGTGGACGCCCACCGCCTGGCCGGGCACCGGCAGGCGCTTGCGCGCCACAACATCCCCTGGGGGGAGAATTCCTACATTCAGATTTCCAAGGACCGCAAGCTCCGCCGGGAGGATTTTCAAAAGATGCTTCCCCGCGTGGGCAAAAAGGACACCGCCTGGGTATTCACCTCCGATTACTACGCGGCGGAGGCCGTAAACTTTCTGATGGACGAAGGCATAAACGTCCCCGGGGATATCTCCGTCACCGGCTTTGACGACAACATGCTGGCCCATATATTGCGGCCCCGCCTCACCACCATCCACCAAAGCGTGGCCCGCAAGGCGGAGCATGCCGTAAGGATGCTCCTGGACATCCTGGAAAAGAAGGCGGAGCCGCCTTTGGAAATCACCTTGCCCGTACGCCTGGTCAAGGGAGGGACGGTGCGCAATCTAACCCAAGCATAACGCTTTGGTGCAATTCTACAATCAGCACATTTCAATCTTATATATTTTGTTTGTTATGCGCATAACATGTTGCAATGAGCAATGGGTTATGCTATATTTCTTTCACGTAAATTGTTTGTTACGCGCAGAACAAAGGCATGATCTGGAGCATGCGCTTCAGATGGAAGGGACGGGGCGTGGTTAGGAAATGCATCTGTCTTGCGGCGGCGTTATGGCTGCTCCTGATCCCGGCAGCCATGGCTTGCGCGGCAGAGAAAGAGGCGGTGCACATTACGGATTTTTATACAGACAAGGCCCGGTATTCCCCCGGGGAGTTGGTGCGGGCCAGCCTCGCGTTTAAGCCGGGCCGGGCGGTAGCGGGAACCCTTATGATCACAGCCTGGCACCTGGACCAGACCGTAGCGCCCTCCCTGTCCCTTCCCTTTGCTTTGGATGCGGGTGAAACGGTGTTCTCCTTTGACTGGCAGCCGCCGGAAACGGACTACAAAGGGTATCTGCTTCAGGCGTCCTTATTGGATGAAAGCGGCGCTTTCATCCATAGGGGCCAGGTGGCGGTGGATGTATCCTCCACCTGGGTGAAATTCCCCCGCTACGGCTATCTGTGGGATTTTACCCGGGATGCGCGGGCGGAAGAAAAGATCATGGCGCTTGCCAGGTACCATATCAATGGTTTGCAGTATTACGATTGGCAGTACCGCCACCATATCCCCCTGGGCAAGAACGCGCAAAAATGGCAGGATTGGTCCGGCCGCTGGATCTGGGGGGACGTGATCGCAAGGTATATCGCCGCCGCCCGGGAGAAGGGCATGGTAAACCTGAACTACAACATGATCTACGGCGCCAACAAAACCTATCTGCGGGACGGTACGGGCGTTGATCCCGCCTGGCGCCTTGTAAAGGCAAACGGCCAGGATTTCGCCTGCACCATGAGCGAAAGCCGGGGCAGCACCGGCATCCTGCAATTCTTCAACATCCTGAATGAAGGCTGGCAAAAGTACATTTTTCAAGCCGAAAAGGAAGCCATCGGGAAAATGGGCTTTGACGGCTGGCATGGGGATACCATCGGCGAGAACGGCCGGATGCAGACACCGGAGGGAGATCCCCTTGGCATGGATGAAAACGGCCGTCCCGTCCATTATGTCAAGGACGGCTATACCATCTTCCTCAACCGGGCCAAGGAAGCATTGGGCGATAAGCACCTGGTGTTCAATCCCGTGGGGGCGCAGGGCATTGAAAAGGTGAACAAAAGCCGCGTGGATGTGCTGTACGCCGAGTTCTGGCCCTGGGACAAAAACCGCTGGGGCCAGCACTACGACACCTACAGCGCCCTCCAGCGGGAAATCTTCTCCGCGGCCGGGGAAAGCGGCGGCAAATCCCTGGTGGTGGCCGGCTACGTCAACTACAAGGCGCCGGGAGAGTATTTCAACCCTGCCGCGGTGCTGCTGATGGATGCGGTGGTATTCTCTTCCGGCGGTGCCCGCATTGAGCTTGGCAACGGCGATAACATGCTTTCCAACGAATACTTTCCCGGCGACAGCGCAAAGAAAATGGGGGAAGCGCTGCAGGCAAAGGTCCGCCGGATGTATGACTTCATCACCGCCTATGAAAACCTTCTGCGGGGCGGGCCAAAGCCTGTGGAAAGGAGCATTGCACTCACAGGCGTGCGTAAGTCTGCAACCGGCACGGGGGATGCGGTGTGGGCCTTCGCCACGGCGGATGACGGCTATGAAATGCTGCACCTTATCAACCTCACCGGCACGGACAGCCTGTGGCGTGACGAGAACCAAACAAAGCCCGAGCCCACGCCCTTGGGCGCCATCCCGGTACGCTATCATACGGAATCGGATGTCCAAGCGCTTTACATCGCCTCCCCCGATGACGAGGACATTGCGCCTTTGGAACTGGCCTTTGAAATGGGGTTGGATGAAAAGGGCCGGTATATTACCTTCACGGTGCCCTCGCTTGCCTACTGGAACATGGTATTTATGCGTGTAAAGGCGCATGAGCAATAGAAAGGAGATTCCCCATGAAAAAACTTGTCAGTCTGCTGCTGGTCCTGGCCATGGTCATAGCCTTCGCCTCCGCGCTGGCGGAAGAAAAGACGAAGATCGTCTTCTGGCACACTTATGGCGATGCGGAAACGCCTATCCTGGAGCAGGAGATCCTGCCCATGTTTGAAGCCGCCCATCCCAATATCCAGGTCGAGGCCGTCCGCCAGGATGGCGGCCAGTTCAACCAAATGCTGGTAGCCGCCTTCGGCACCGGCAACGTGCCGGACGTGGCCCGGGTGGACATCGTTCAAACCAGCGCCTACGCCAAGCTGGGCGGCATCGTACCCCTTGACAATATGCCGGGCTTTGCGGAATTGAAGGATGCCGTGCTGGAAGGCCCCCTGTCCACCAGCCTGTATGACGGCCAGTACTATGGCCTGCCCCTGAACACCAACTGCAAGGCTGCCGTCATGAACATGAGCATCATGGCCGAGCTGGGCTTCACGGAGCCCCCCGCCACCATGGAGGCGTTTATTGCCGCCAGCCTGGAAAAGAAGCCCGGCACCCCCACCCTCAACGTTTCCGGCGTGGGCGACTGGGATATGTACCCCTACTTCTGGCTCTTTGGCGGCGTCCTTACGGACGAGGGTTTCACCAAGGCCTCCGGCTACCTGGACAGCGAGCAGAGCGTGAAGGCAGTTGCAAAGCTTACGGAGCTGCATGATCAGGGTGTCTTCACCATCCGGGACGTCGACGGAACCCCCGATGCCTGGGATGGCATCAACAGCCAGTACGCCATGTTCTTTGAAGGGCCCTGGTATCCCTTCAATTCTGAAAACAAGATTCTTCCCGCCCCCATCCCCACCTATGAAGGGCGCAGCGCTTCCGTGGTGGGCGGTGAAAACATCGTGCTCTTCAGCGGCAGCCAGAAGCAAGAGGCCGCCTGGGAATTTACAAAGTTCATGCTCACCCAGGAAGTGCAATTGAAGCTTCTCACCGTGGGCGTCATCCCCACCCTCAAGTCCTGCGTGGAGTCCGAGCAGGTGCAGGCCGATCCCAAGTGGAGCGTCTACATGAAGCAGTTGGAATCCGCGCAAAGCCGCATCCCCACGCCCCAGGCCTCCACCGTGGGCCAGCACTGGAGCGACGCCATGAACATGATCTTCCTGGAAGGCGCCGATATCCGGCAATCGCTCACCGATACCGCCGCTCTCATCGACGCGGAGTTGGTCAGGTGACACGCTGAGTCCAGGGGACGCTGTCCCCTGGAC
>JAEWWY010000261.1 GCA_023458835.1 Bacillota bacterium | reverse complement strand
GTGCTGGTCGCTGGAATATAGGGGACGCTTCCAGTTTGATGACCTTGTGCTTGATATGGAGTATCCCCGCCTTTCCTGCCCCTTTGGGGAGGTAAAGCGTGATCCGGAAGAGTATGTTATCCGCTTCGGGGGAAACGGCCTGCGGCTGAACCTGAAGCTGGGCATGCGGGAAGGCGATGGCATCTGACAGAAAGGGGACAGCTATGACAACTTCCGAACTGAGCAAGGTCAAGCGCCTGTGCGATCATATGGTGAAGACGCGGGAACCCAAGATGCGCTGGATGTGGGGAGAAGCGCTGTTCGGCTATGCCCTTTCCGAGCTGGATGCCTATTTGTGCGCCGAGGAGTATACACCCTTTCTGACAGGCTTTTGCGATTATTACATGGGGCACCCGCCCCGGGTGGTATGCGCCGACACATGCGCCCCGGCGCTGATTACCTATGCCATGCAAAAGAAAAACGGGGATTTCACGAGGCTGACGGATAAGGTGCTGGACTATATCAAAAATGAGCCGAGGCTCATAGGCGACGCAGTGAACCACCTGGGCAAAAATATTGCGGGGAAATTTTACCCCAAATCCATCTGGGTGGACAGCCTGATGATGTTCAGCGTTTTTCCCGCCCGGTATGCGGCCGAAACGGGGGACTGGGCGCTTTTGGATTACGCGGCGCGCCAGCCCGCCCTCTACAGCCGCTATATGCAGGATGAAAAAAGCGGCCTGTGGCGGCACAGCTATTGGGTAAGGCGGTCAAGGCCCCATCCCCGGGGCGATGTCTACTGGGGCCGGGGCAACGGCTGGGTGGTCTGCGCGCTGCCCATGATCCTGGACTTTATCGGCCCGGACCACCCCCGAAAAGAAGAAATCCAAAAAATCTATCAGAGTACGGCGGAGGCGGTGATACGCTGCCAGCGTTCCGACGGGAGCTTTTCCACGGTGCTTCAAAGCGGCCTGTACCGGGAGCTGTCCGCCACGGCCTTGATCGCCGCGGGGCTTTTGCATGGCGTGCGCAGAGGGTATTTGGACGAAGCCCTTTTGCAGCCCGGCCTGAAAGCCTTCCATGCGGTGATGGACGGCATCCGGGAGACGGGGGAGGGCGTGTTCATGCGGGAAATCAGCGCACCCACCATCCCGCTGCACATCTTCCCGTATCTGGGATACAAATATACGCCGCTGGGCTCAAACTATCCCTACGGCGTGGCGGCGGCGGTATTCGCGGCGCTGGAATATGATGCTCTGGTATCGGCGGGAGCCATCCGGCAATCCTGATCCAGACGGAATAACCGCACAAAGGAGGCCTTTGCTTGAGGATTGCCATCTTCGTGGACGGGGGAAACATGTACCGCACACAGCGCAAGTATCTGGGGTGGAACATTGACCTGAAAAGATTCCTGGACTACTTCCGCATGATAGGCGACGTGGTGGACGCCTACTATTATACGGCCATCGATTACAAGGCTGAGTCCCAGAACCGCTTTGTGCAGATGCTGCCGCTGATGGGGTACACCATCGTATCCAAGCCCCTGAAGGAAATCCACAACGGCGAGGAAACGAAGAAAAAAGGCAACCTGGATGTGGAGATCGTGCTGGATATGTTCAACACCATCGATAATTACGACATGGCCGTGCTCTTCAGCGGCGACGGTGATTTCGAGCGCGCGCTGCAGCAGCTCCGGGCCCGGGGCAAACGGTTCATGGTGGTAGCCCACCGCTCCACCGTAGCCAGGGAGATACTGGCCGTGGCAGGCATGCATTACTTGGATATTGCCTCTATCGAGGGCTATGTGAAGATGACCGCGCTGCCCAAGGAATGGCAGGCGGATACCAGCCTGAAGGAAGTGATCGAGGACATGTCCATTGAGGAGGAGTACCCCGTTTAGTGCCTTGCTCAGGGGGCCTCCAGGTTGAACACCACGGCCTTGGGCCGCGTCATGGCCTCAATGGAATATTTCACGCCCTGGGTGCCCATGCCGGAGGCTTTCACCCCCAGGAAGGGGAAATGATCGGGACCCCGCTCCGTTTTGTTGTTGATTTGAACCGTGCCCACCTCCAGGCGGCCGGCGATATGGAAAGCGTGATGGATGTTGTTGGTGAACACCGAGGATTGCAGACCGTATTCCGAACGGTTGGCGATATCGATGGCCTCCTCCGTATCCCGTACTCTGAGAATGGGCAGTACCGGGCCGAAGGGCTCCTCCCAGGCCAGGCGCATATCGGTGGTCACGTTGTCGATAAGCGTGGGGTAAATCAAATCGCCCTCCCGCTTGCCCCCTACCAGCACCTTGGCCCCTTTTGATACGGCGTCATCGATGAGGTCCGCCACGAAATCGGCTGCCTTTTTGTTGATCAAGGGCACGATCACGGCGTTTTTGCGCGGGTCGCCTACCGGCAGCCTTTGGATGCGGGCAAGCAGCTTGGGGATAAGGGCATCCGCCACGTCATCCTCCGCCAGGATGCGCTTCACCGCCGTGCACCGCTGGCCGGAATAGGAATAGGCGCCGGAAACAATGTTCTCCGCCGCGAAATCAAGATCAGCGTCCTTTAAAACGATGGCGGCGTCCTTGCCCCCCAGCTCCAGCAAAAGGGGCACCATGCCTGCCAGCTTGGATATATGCCGGCCTACCTCGGTACTGCCGGTGAAATTGATGAAATTGATGCCCGGATGGGTGACGATGTAATCGCCGATGTCGCTGCCCCGCCCTGTAACGGTATTCAGGATTCCGTTCGGGAGCCCGGCTTCCTGGAACACCTGCGCCAGGTACAGCGCGCTGACGGCGCCCTGGGTGGCGGGCTTCAAAATAACGGCGTTGCCGCCGATGAGCGCGGGAGCCACCTTGGAAACCGACAGGTTAATGGGGTAGTTGAACGGGGAAATGGCCAGAACCGTTCCCAGGGGCACCCTTGTCACGTAGGAGATCTTGTTCTTGCTGCCGCCGGGAAAGTTTTCGCCGCTGATGGCTTCCCCCGCCAGGCTTTTGCCCACATCCGCCGTATAGCGCAAAAAGTCCGCCGTGCGCCTGACCTCGGAAATGGCTGATTTTTCATCCTTGGCGATTTCCATGGTAAGCACGCCGGCAATTTCCGTTTCGTTTTGCTCCAGCAGTTCCGCGGCTTTGTAAAATACGGTCGCCCGCTCATGGATGGGTGTCTGCGCCCAGATATGCAGGCTTTCCTTGGTGTTTTGGATGGCCCTGTCCACATCCTCCCGCGCCATGGCCGGAACCCTGCCCACCAGGGAACCGTCTACGGGGGAAGTGATTTCAATGAAGGCGCTGGTGGAGGCTTTGGTCCATTCGCCGCCCAGCAAATTGCAAAAGGCCTTTCCCTCATCGCATAGCTTTCTGAACATCTCAAATTCCGCCTTTCCTGAGCGGGCGCGGTATACATTCGCCCTGATTGGTTTATGGACAGATTATTGCGCGGTGAGCGGTTTTTTATAAAAAAGGAGGATTGAACATGGAGTACAGACGGTTTGGAAAGACGGGCCTCAAAACTTCACTGCTGGGGTTCGGCGGATTTCACTTGCTGGAGATACCGTTGAAGGAAGCCGAAAAGCTGCTTAATAGCTACCTGGACGCGGGCGGGAACTATATTGAAACGGCGCTGAGCTATGGCTCGGGGGAATCGGAGCGGAAGATCGGGCGCGCAGTCAAAAACAGGCGGGATGATTTTGTGCTCGTGTCCAAGACAGGCGCGCGGGATAAAAAAGGCGCCGCGGAGGGGATTGAACAATCCCTTCAAAACCTGCGGACAGATCATTTGGATATGCTGCTGATGCACGCGGTAGGGTCCATAGAAGAACTGGATACCATCCTTTCGGAAGACGGCGCTTATCAGGCCGCGCTGGAAGCAAAAAAGGCCGGAAAGATCCGCCATATCGGCCTTTCCATGCACGGCTGGCCGGGGCCGCTTGTGGAAGCGCTGCACAGGGACCGCTTCGAAGCGGTGATGACTACCATCAATTACTATGACCGCTTCAACTATCCCGAAATCGAAGGCCAGCTTCTGCCCCTGGCGCTTGAAAAGGATGCGGGCATCATCCTCATGAAGCCGCTGGGCGACGGATTTTTGTACAAATCCCCGGAACAGGCTTTCCGGTATGCCTTCTCCCGCCCGGTTTCCGTGGTGGTGGCCGGCATCAACAGCGAAAAGATGCTCAGGGATGACTTAAGCTACGCCGAAAACTTTGTGCCCATGACGAAAGAGGAGGAGGATGCGCTGTTTGTACAGGCGCCGGAGCTTTCCAACTATGTATGCCGCCAGTGCGGCAAATGCTCCTGCCCTGTGGGCATCGATATTCCCGAGGTCTTCGCCTGCGAGGGGTATTTTGACCGGCAGATGGCTCGCGGCGTGGTGCAGGACACGGCGGAGTATGCGTTGGCCGAGCGGCTTCGCTTCTGGTTCGGCAATAAGGAACTGGGCCGCAAGCGGTACGCGGCCATGGAAAAGCGGGGCGGCGATTGCACGGAGTGCGGCGAATGCTTGAAAATGTGCCCCTACCATATCGATATCCCCTACAAAATGCATCTGGCGGATTACAAGCTGGCGGGAAAGGACATTTTTTAGGAGGAGCTTGTCACGTTTTTTCCCTTTTCAGACATAACAGGGTGAATGCACTTATGGAAAGGGGAAAGCTCCATGAAGAAAGTCCTGTCCCTGGTTCTGTGTACCGTATGCGCTCTGGCCCTGGTTTCCTCAGCCCTGGGGGAGGGCCTGGACGCCACATTGCCTCCGGATTATATTGTTTTCGGCAGCTTCTACGGTGCCTGTGAGTGGCAGGACAGCCTGCTGCTGCTGTGCGGCAAGGGCCTGTACCGCTGGGAGCCGGGCGGGGAGACGGTGGAAAGGCTGATGGATCTTTCCCTTATCCAGGGAAAAGGCCTTTCCCCCGCCGCACCGGAGGGGAAGCTGGAAAGGGAGCTGTGGGAGCAGGGCATGACATGGCTTTTCACTGATGGGGAAAGCCTTTTTGGCTTACATCCATACACCGGGCAGGTGTACAAGCTCAATGGGGGGGATGCCGTGCCCTATGGCCGTATCCCGGAGGAACAGTTTTTTTACACGGATCAAGGAAAGCGCGTGCTTAGGGAGATCGCAAGCCTGTTCTTTTTTGAGGGGAAGCTGTATATGGCGCTGATGAATTTAACTTTTCAAAAAGGCGGGAACTGCGAGCTGTATGCCTGGGATATGCAAGCCCCGTCCATGCGGCTGTGCAATACGCAAGGGCTGGAGAATGCCTTCCCCGGCCCCAAGGGGGAGCTGCTGCTGAAGGTAAAGGATGATGATGACGGCACCTTTGCCCTGTGGCGCTATGACGTTGACAGGGAGGCCTTTACCCAAAAGGTATGGAAAGGGAATGCCATTTCGGGCTGCGTATGGCGGGAGCAGGATCAAAGCCTGTATTTTGCCGGGGAAGGCGGCAGGGTGCAAAAGGTGCTGTCCGGTACAAAAGCGCAAACGAAGGCATATCTGCCTCTCGTCTATGCGGGAATAAACAACCAGGCCTTCCTGTACCGGGAGGGATCGTATGTTTACCTGGATTCCAGCGGCCTGTTTGTAAGGGATATTTCCATGGAAGGGGAAAGGCGGCAAACAACCGTGCACATCATGGGATATCTGTCCACGGATATCACCGTCGCCTTTGCTGCCCGGCACCCGGATATTTCCCTGATTATCGACGATGACGTTACGGATTTTCTTTCCCTCCAGCAGTCCATGGTATCGGGTGATGATAGCGTGGACCTGTATGTTGTAAGCACTGCCGGGGCCTATGGGGAGGTGCGGGACAAGGGGTACGCGGCGCCTATGAACGCGGACGCCGGGCTGGTGGAACAGGCCAGGCAATTCTATCCCGCCATCCAGGAGGCGCTTTTTAAGGATGACAAGCTGCTGGCGTTCCCGATGAGCGTCCAGGCGGATACCTGGACGCTGAACCGCACCGTGTGGGATAGGCTGGGCCTGGGGGAATACCCTGTCACCTTTAAGCAGGTATTCACCGCCCTGGAACATTGGAACGAGGAGTACGCCCCGGACAACCCGGAGTATTCCTTTATTGAGGTATATGATGGCCTTCGGGGATACGTGGCGATGATCGTGAAGCAGTACCTTCTGGAGCATGAAACCGGGGATAAGCCCGTAAGCTTTGACGATCCGGCCTTTCGGGAGGCTGTCCAGGCCACCCTTGATTACCGGGAGATATTGGGCAACCAGGCGGAAGGCATGAACGCTATCATCATGACCTACAACCAATACCTGGGCGTGGGCTACAACGATTCGGACGAGGTGATTTCCGTCCCCCTGCCCGCCCTCAGCGAGGATTCTCCCCGCATGGTCCGGGCCGGCCTGTATCTGTTCGTGCTCAATCCCCTGTCAAAAAACCAGCCGGCGGCGCTGGAGTTTGTGTCCTTTTATGCCCGGCAGATGAACGAAAGAGATAAGTATGCCCTGAACGCCTCGCTGAACACGCCCCTGCGCCACAAAGGTTTTGAGGTGGCGATGCAGGAAATGCTGGGGAACATTCAAAACATGGAAAAGATGCTTGAAACGGCGGCGCCTGAAGAAAAAAACGAGCTGAAGGCCATGATCGACCAGGAAAAGCGGCGGTACGCGCTGCGGGAGGCGGAAGACTGGCAGATATCCCAGGAGACCATTGATATCTACCGGGAGATGGCCAGGCACCTGGTGGTTCCGCTGCAATCGATTTTCCCCAACGATCCCCTCAGCGAAGGGGGACAGGTTATAGAACAGGTGATCGGGCGCTTTACGGACGGGCAGCTTACCGTGGACCAGTTTGTGAAGGAGCTGGATGCAAAGGCGCTGATGATGTTCAAAGAGAATAAATGATGCATGTCATACATTCCCCAGCAGTACATCGGTCAGGCTTTCCCTGGCTGCATCCTGAAGGCGGCGCATAAGCGCGATATCCGTCGGCTGCTTATCCCGCATATGGTGCCTGGGGAAAAAGCGGGTGATATGCAAGGGAATGGCCTTGTCCACCCCGGCGACCCAGGCGGCCAGCCTTCGCATTTCCTCCGGCGTATCATTTTCACCGGGCACGACGAGCGTAGTCAGTTCCACATGGCTGCGCCCGGCGGCGGCGCGGATGAAATCCAATACGGTATCCAGGTCGCCGCCCAGCCTTTTGTAATAGGCATGGGTGAAGCCTTTCAGGTCGATGTTGAAGGCATCGACATAGGGCAGGACCTCCTCCAATACAGTAAGGCTGGCGGAGCCATTGGTCACGACGACGTTTTTCATATGGCGTTCGCGCACAAGCTTTGCGATATCGCGGACATATTCAAAGCCTACCATAGGTTCGTTGTAGGTGAAGGCCACGCCGATGTTGCCCCGGGGCTTGAGCCTTTCCGAAAGCGCCGCAAGCTCCCCGGGCTGCATTTTTTCCACATCGGCTTCCTTCTCGCAAGCCGCCGCAATGGAGGCATTCTGGCAAAAGGGACAATTCAGATTGCAGCCGAAGCTGCCCACAGACAGGATCATGCTCCCGGGGTGGAACCTTGCAAGCGGCTTTTTTTCAATGGGGTCCAGCGCAACGGAGGTCAAAAGGCCGTAGCTTGTGCATACGCTTGTGCCGTTCTCGTTTTTCCGGGCGCGGCACCGGCCCATTTGACCTTCCTTCAAATGGCAGTGGTGCATGCACACCTTGCATATGATATCACTGATGGCGCACCACCTCGAATCGCTGGAGCGTTATCTTTTCGTTTTCCCGGATATTGGCCTTGCGCCTTGCAATGGCGACTTGATCCTTTACGGTGTCGATGCCCGGAAGATTGGGCAGCAGCAGGCCGCGCCGGCGGCCGCTGGTCACGATCACGCCATATCGCCGGACATCCAGCGCGTCGGGGGACCCGATGTCCTCCGCTTCGCCCAGCACGTCCACACTGTATACAAGGTCATCCAATTCATTGGAACGGACCGGATCAAAGCGCGGATCCTGGGTGCCCGCGCTGATGGCGTTTTGCATGATTTCTTCGGCAATGCTTTTGGTGGCGGCGGATATGGTGCCGATGCAGCCGCGAAGCTGGCCGTGCTTTTTGAGGGAAACGAAAACGCCTGCCCGCCTTTTTACCATGTCATCCGGCAGGCCCTTGGGCATGGCGAGGCTTTCCCCGCGCAGCACATAGGCTTCCAGTGTCTGGCGGGCCAGGCGCACATATTCATCCTCCGATTTTTTGCGTGCCTCCTATGCCTGCCTCTGCTCTTGTACATAGGCATTCAGGAAATGGCGGCTTTCATCCGGCCCTAGGGGCAGGTAAGTGCATATGCCATACCCCACACCAAAGGGCCCTTCGTAAGACAGCTTCTCCGCCTTGACCCCAAGGCCGTCCAAGCACCCGGCTATGATCACAAAGGAACGGTGGCCGCACTCCCCCGCGTTTTCGCAAAAATCCGGATCGAAGCGGAACAAATCCAAAAAGGCGGCCTGCCCCATCACATCCATGATTTTCTCATCGTAGGCGGGGCCTTCGGGGGCAAAGCCATAGGGACCATCCTTTTTGAGCCTGTGGGACAAATCGCCGCTGGCGATGACGGCGATGCTTCTGCCAAGGCTGTCCGCCGTTTCCCGGATGAGCATACCCAGCCTGTAATGGTCGGGAAAGCCAAGGCCCGACAATCCGATCCGCACTACTTGGCAGGGGAGGCTGCCCCCATATGCATCCCGCAAAAAGCACAGCGGCACCATGGCGGCGTGATCCAGCTTTTTCTCTTTTTCGCCCAGGGTGCCCGCCGGCAGGCCATCCATATCGGCGCGGCGGCAAAGTTCCGATACAAAGGGCGCGTCGTACTTGGCTTCCAGTTGCACATCGCCCGCATGAAACTGGGCAAGGCTGCCCTTTGCAGATTGGCCCGGGGAAATGTGAAAATAATCGGCATACAAGGCGCTGTGGGGCGTGATGACGATCACCGTATCCGGCTTTGCGGATGCGACCAGTTCCGCGGCTTTACGGTAGGCAACGATTGTATCGTGTATGGCTTTTTCCTGCCCGCGGCCTACCTGGGGAATGATCAGCGGCGGGTGTGGGACCATGATGGCTGAGAAAACAGGCATGGGCACCTCCATGTGGCGGCAGTATGATGTATGGCTTGGGCGCTCTTTTCAGCTTCTATTCGCTATGCGGACGGGAAAACCTGCCTGCAGCCGATTTTGAAGCGACAGCAATACTTTTCCCACAATAGGCATTTGTATTGCCTTTTTGGGCGCATCGAAAAACGCAATATGTTTCCGCCGCCCGAAAGGGCGCGGAAAAAAGCGCCAACCGAACCAAAGGTTGGTTTTTGCCGTAAAGTGGGTATAATAGAAGC
>JAEWWY010000260.1 GCA_023458835.1 Bacillota bacterium | reverse complement strand
CGCCTACCGTCCACGGGAACCTGATCGTGGGCCCGGATGCCGAGCAGGCGCAGGATGGGGCGGATGTGGCAAACACCGCAAAAAGCCTGACGAATGTGAAAGCCTGGGGCTTGCGCTCCGTACCCGGGATCAACTTCAAGGAAGTGATCCATGAATATGCCGGGGTGCGCCCCAATACGCAGATCAAGGATTTTATCATCGGCGAATCCCCTTATTGCGGGCACTTTATCAACCTGGCCGGCATCAAATCCCCCGGTTTGTCCGCCGCCCCGGCCATCGCCAAAAAGGGGGTCTCCATCCTTCACCAATGCGGCCTGCAACTGCGGGAAAAGGAAACCTTTATCGATACCCGCAGGCGCGTCAAGTTCAGCGGTTTAAGCCAGGCGGAAAAAGAAAGGATCATACGGGAGAATCCGCTGTACGGCCGGGTGGTCTGCCGCTGCGAGACGGTCACCGAAGGAGAAATCGTGGAGGCCATCCACCGCCCCATCGTTCCCACCACCATCGATGCCATCAAGCGCCGCTGCAGGGCGGGCCTGGGCCGCTGCCAGGGCGGCTTCTGCGGCCCGCGGGTCCATGAAATTTTGGCCAGGGAACTGAACAGGCCCATGAATGAAATCCTCCTGGATGAGGACGGGACATATCTTCTTACATGCCCCACGAAGGAGGACGCAAAGCAATGAAGTACGATGTGATCGTCATTGGCGGCGGTCCGGCGGGCATGGCGGCTGCCATATCCGCCCGGGAAAACGGCGCGGAAAAGGTGATCGTCCTGGAGCGGGACAAGGAGCTGGGCGGCATATTGAACCAGTGTATCCACAACGGTTTCGGCCTGCATTATTTCAAGGAGGAGCTTACCGGGCCGGAATACGCGGAGCGGTTCATTCAAATGCTTCAGGCTACGGATATCCAGGTGAAGCTGGATACAATGGTATTGGAAATCACACAGGAAAAGCAGGTCCATTGCGTCAGCGCCGGGGAGGGCTATCAGGTTTTGGAGGGGAAGGCCATCGTCCTGGCCATGGGCTGCCGGGAACGCACCCGGGGGGCGATCGTGCTGCCCGGCGACCGGCCCGCGGGCATCTATACCGCCGGGGCGGCCCAGCGCTATGTGAACCTGGAAGGGTGGATGGTGGGGCGGCGCGCCGTTATCCTGGGCAGCGGGGATATCGGGCTGATTATGGCCCGCCGCATGACGCTGGAAGGGGCCAAGGTGCTTGCCTGCGTGGAATTATGCCCCTATTCCAACGGCCTGAACCGGAACATTGTCCAATGCCTGGAGGACTATGACATTCCCCTGTATCTGCGCCATACCATCACCGATATCAAAGGCAAGCACCGGGTGGAGCAGGTGGTCATCCAACAGGTGGGAGAGGATTTGAAGCCCATCCCGGGCACGGAGAAAACGCTGGACTGCGATACGGGTCAGCTCTCCGTCGGCCTGATCCCCGAAAACGAATTGAGCCGTCAGGCGCGGATCCACATCGATCCGCACACGGGGGGCCCGGCTGTGTATGACAACATGGAAACCCTTGTCCCCGGGATCTTTGCCTGCGGCAATGTGGCCCATGTTCATGACCTGGTGGACTTTGTTACCGCGGAAAGCAAGCGGGCCGGGGCCGCGGCCGCAAAGTGGAGCGGCCATGAAGAGGATCAGGTCCTTTGGGTGAAGGCGGGGGAGCTGGTGAATTATACCGTTCCCCAGCGCATCCGTTTAAACCGCGCGGGAAAGGCTGTGGATGTATTTTTCAGGGTGGGCGCGGTGCTTGCCCATCAGGAAATCCAGGTGGTCAGCGGAGAAGCGGTGCTCCTGGCCTTCAAGCGCGAGCGCATGGCCCCGGGCGAAATGGAGAAGATCACCCTTCCCAAAGCATATCTGGAAAAGGCGGAGAAAGAAATCACGGTCCAAATCCGGCCAATCCGGCAGGAGGAATAACGCCATGAAGCAAATTACATGCATCGTCTGCCCCAAGGGTTGCCGCCTTTTGGTGGACGGGGAAGAAGCATTGGAGGTCTCGGGGGCCGGCTGTTCCCGCGGCATCACCTACGGCAAAAAGGAAGCCACCTCGCCCACCCGGGTGCTGACATCCACCGTGCTCCTTCAAGGCGGGCCCTATTCCCGCCTTCCCGTGAAAACAAAAGCGGATATTCCCAAGCATTTGATCAAGGAGGCCATGGCGCTGCTAAACGGCGTGCAGGTGCAAGCTCCCGTGAAGTCGGGCGACGTGGTTGTGAAGGACATCTGCGGCACAGGAATTCCCTGGGTCGCCACCAGGACGTTCCCAAAAAAGGAGGCGTAAATATGAAGCTCCACTTTGAATATGGCCACGGAACCATGGCAGCCGAGCTGCCTGACACGACGGATGTATTTATCCCCGGCACGACAGTTCCCGACCCGCCCTGCATCCCGGAGGATCAGCTTGCTTCCCTCACCCTTCAAAGCATCCGCAACCCCATCGGCATGGAGCCCCTTTCCAAGCAGGCCCACAAGGGATCCAAATGCGTCATCGTCTTCCCGGATAGGGTAAAGGGGGGCGAACAGCCCACCGCCCACCGGAAGCTCGCCATCCCCCTGATCCTTCAGGAGCTCTATGACGCCGGCGTTGACCGGAAGGATATTCTGCTCATTTGCTCCAACGGCCTGCACCGGAAAAATACCGAGCAGGAAATCAGGAGCGTGCTGGGAAACGATCTGTTCAACGAGTTCTGGCATACCCATCAGATCATCAATCATGACAGCGAGGATTATGAGCACCTTGTGGACCTGGGCGTGACAGAGCGGGGCGACCCGGTGCTCATGAACAAATATGTCTATGAGGCGGATATCGCCGTATTGATCGGCCATACCCAGGGCAACCCCTACGGCGGATATTCCGGCGGTTACAAGCACTGCGCCACAGGCATCACCCACTGGCGCTCCATTGCCAGCCACCATGTGCCCAATGTCATGCACCGCGCGGATTTTACTCCGGTAAGCCGCGGCAGCCTCATGCGCTCGAAATTCGACGAGATCGGCATGCACATGGAAGCGTGCATGGGCAAGAAATTCTTCTGCTGCGACGCGGTGCTGGATACATATTCCCGGCAGATCGCCGTGTTTTCGGGCTACGCGGCGCAAATGCAGCCTCTTTCCTGGGCGGTTGCGGACAAGCGCACCTATGTGCACTGGGCGGAAAAGAAGTACGATGTCATGATCTTCGGCATGCCCCAGTTTTTCCACTACGGGGAAGGCATGGGCACCAACCCCATCATGCTGATGCAGGCCATTTCGGCGCAGGTCATCCGCCACAAAAGGATCATGAGCGACAAATGCGTCATCCTCTGCTCCAGCCTGTGCAACGGCTTCTTCCATGATGAGCTGTGGCCCTATACCCGGGAAATGTACGAAATGTTCCAGCACGACCAGATGAATATCCTGCCGGATATGAACAGGTACGGCGAGCTGTTTTCCAACAACAGCGAATATATCAAGCGGTACCGGTTCGGAAACGCCTTTCATCCCTTCCATGGCTTTTCCATGATCTCCTGCGGGCATATCGCTGAAATGAACACCAGCGCCATCTATCTGGTGGGCGCCCAGGAGCCGGGCCTGGCACGGGGAATGGGCCTTAAAACCCGCGCGACCTTTGAGGAAGCGCTGGAGGATGCCAAGCGGAAATTCGTCGGCGAAAACCCCAGTATTCTGGCCCTCCCCCTTACCTTCAAGACAGCCTCCGTCCACCTGTGCATGAAGGACCCTTCCTTGAACAGCAGCATGAAGGATATGGGCGGGCATCCCTGCTGCGGGTAAAAACCGCCATTGCATAATACTGATGTAAAGTTTCCGCGTAGGATGACAACAGGCCGGACCCGATTCATTTTCAGCGTTCTTGCCCATCGGCGCATGAATGTTTTGGACCGGTATCAGAGCACGAGTAAAGTTGAGCGCAAAAAAGCACCGGCCAAAAAGATGGCCGGTGCTTATGCTTTCCAGAACTTGCTTAAAGGGCGGGAGCGGCAGTGCCGTACACCAGAGGCAGAACGGATTCAGGCAGGTACTGCATGGCACCCATCAGGCCGGTCAGCGCTGTCTGTAAAGCGGTCTGGCTCCAAACCGTGAGCTCTTCAATGGTCATTTTGCCCAGGCGGACGCTGTTGGCGGAAACATCGGGGTAGACCACGGGATCGCCCGATTCGGTGACAGTCCTGATGGTCAGCACAGGGCTTTCCATGCCGGTCATGGAGGCGGTCAAGGCCGTGTCAGTCTTTACATCCTTGCCGTCGAAGGCGGAAGCGGACTTGTAATCCAGGGCTGCGCTGATGGGCATGCCGCCAGCGTTGAGATTGACGCCCAGCTTCCAGGTCTTGTCCGCCTGGGTATCGGTCGCCTTTTCCTCGCCGGTATAGTCAAGTGCCAGCGCGAAGGCTTCCGTGCCCTTTTCCGTTGCGCCGATTTCAAGCTTCCAGGCGCTTGCGGCGGCTTCAGACCCGTCGGCAGGCGCTTTGCTGGAGAAAGCAAGGCGGAAGGAGTCTTTCGCCGTGCCCGAATCCAGCGTAAACAGGCTGGTAACATCCGTGCCTTCCGTTTTGCTGTAGATGCCCAGCAGGAAAGCGGCATCCCCGTCGGCGGCGTTCTGGCCGGCAAACTGCCCCTTGATTTCTGTGGCAGGGGTGTTGCCTTTGTCATCCATCAGCATGGTGAGGGTGATGGGCTGCCTCATGGAAGAAGCGGCTTCCTTGGCAAAGGATTCGGGCAGGTCCTTGAGCATCTGAAGCATTTCTTCTTTGGCCTGCTTGGTGTCTGTCTGGCCCGCATTGGCGGAATCAAGGAAATCGCTCAAAGCCTTAAAATTTTCTTCTTTGACCGCCCAGTCGGATACGATCTGCAAAAGCTCCTTGATATTTTCCGCGCTGATGGCGTACACCAGCTTGGTGGTCGCGGCGTCGTGCTTTTCGCTTTCAAAGGTGCCTGTGGACGTCTCGGGGGCGGCCATGATCCCGGCTGCCCAGGCGGTAACGGGGGTGATCAGGTCAGCCTGCAGGCTTTCCGGATTGAACTCCGGCATTTTGAAGGGCAGCGCCAGCGCCGCCGGGTCAGCGCCTTCTGTTTTGGCGGTGAATATGCCGGTTATGACGGATTTATAGCTTTCCAACTGGGCTTTCAGGGCAGCCAGTTCTCCCTCCGCAATCCCGGACTTTTCCGCGGCAGCCAGCGCCTCGTCCATCACAGTGAAGTAAAGCTGCATAAATTCCTGCGGGGTGAAGGATAAAACGCTGTCCCCCAGCAGGTTGCTCATAAGGTGGAACTCATCGCCTTTTTCCAGGGCTGTAAAGGATAGCGCGGGCTGATCCTGCATGAGCAGGGAAAAGGAGCCCAAAAAATCCTCTCCCGCCTTCTGGCTGGAGGTCTTTATGCTGAGGGCTTTCAATACATCCCCGATCATGCTCATGGAAGGATCCTGAGCAAACAGGTCGCCGGGCTCAAAGGTTACGGTGGTGTTCAGGCTGCGGCCCGCTTCCAGCGCCTTTTGTTCAAAGACCTCAGCAGCGCTTTCTCCCAGGGACAGGGAGGGCACCAGCAGAAGTGCCAAAGCCATTATAACAGCGGTGATTCTGCGCCAATTCATAGGAATGCCCCTTTCTATACATATCGCTTTTGAAGCAATAAGATGATGAAATGATTATATAGGAAAATCAAAAATTTGTCATCACAAATGGCAGATTTTTCACCTACATGGCGGCCTGATCCCCGGCAATATCCCCCCGGCCCTTGAGATCACTCAATATTCCGGCATACCGTTTTTCGTCAATTCTGAATTTCATCATATACACAACATATGCCGCAACAATGGCGATCAGGGGGAGGATCAGCATGGACAGCTTCATAACGGTGATGCCGCCTGCGGGCACGTCCTGAGGCGTTTGGGCGGCGTTGATACCCGAAATGATGAGCGTCAGCCCCAGCACGCCGTTTGCGATGGCGCCGCCGATTTTGTTGATGAAGGGCTGCACGGAAAAGGTGATGCTTTCATTGCGCTTGCCCAGCTTCCATTGGCCGTATTCAATGCAATCGGCCAGGGACATCAGCGTAATCATCTGTATAAACGCTTCGCCCACAAAGATCAGCACGCCGGAAACGCCAATATAAGCCATATCCATCGGGGCAAAGAAAAACAGGACATATCCCAACACCACAAGGACCGGCGCGCCGGTATACAGCTTGCGCCTGGTGAAGCGCTTGCGGAACCAGGTGAACACGCCCAATGCCGTCAATTGCGACACGCCCAGCACCAGCGCAAATATGGAATACATGTTTTCATCGCCATAGGCGTATTTGAAAAAGTGCAGGCCAAAGCTGGTGGTGGTACAGTAGCCGATCATGAACAGCGACATGGAGGCGGCTACCCACATCAATTGATCGTTTTGGAACAGCACCCTGAACATTTCCCGAAGGGATGTCTTTTCCTCCTCCTTGAAATACCCCTTGTGCTCTTTCACAAAAATCAGCGTAATGGCCTGGAACCCAAGCATCATAAAGGCGATGATCACGGCGAAAAGAAACCAGCCCTGCTTTTCACTGCCCGCCGCCTGGCTTAGCGCGTTCGTGGCGGGAACGATGCCCACCACCACCGCAAACAAGCCCACATCCGCGCAGATACGGGCGAACGAACCGATTTTCTCGCGCTGCTTTTGATCCGTGGAAAGCGCCGGCATCATCGACCAATAGGCGATGTCGTTCAGGCCATAAAACACATCCCACACAAGATAGAGCACCGCGAATACCGCCACGTAGGCGATGCCGGTAAGGCCCATATCCAAAAACATCAGCACCATGCACGCGCCGCCTACGATGGCGCCAAGGAGCATCCAGGGCTTGAACTTGCCAAAGCGTGATTTTGTATTGTCCACCATCAGGCCCATCACCGGGTCGTTGAAGGCGTCAAAGGTGCGCAGCACCAGTAAAAGCACCGTCATCATGGCCAGCGTGGAATCGGGGACATTCAGGACTTCGGTGATGTATACCATCAGGTACATGCTCACCATCGTATAAAACATATCCCTGCCGACGGTCCCCAGGCCAAAGCAAAAGCGATTCCGACGGTCACAGCTTTTTTCCATGGATTATTCCCCCTTCACCGCCTGTACCACATACAGATTGGAACCGAAATCACCCAGCATCCTGATATTCTGATTGTAGTGGCTGCCTATGAATTGATTATTCAGAAGGATCCCGCCCATCAGGGCATCGCCATAGCCTGAATACGCTTCCACGCAATCCGCCATACAAAAATATTTGTTCGCCGTACGCAAGATAAATCCCTCCGGATGCAGCGCAAATGGCAGGATATGCTTCACCAGCCCGCCGAACCGCTTGATGAACAGGCTCTGCGGGCGCGTTGCGACACGGTACCTGCGGCCCCCCTCAAGGCCCATGAGCCTTAAGCGGTCGAACCCTTCGCCGGCCTCGGCCTGCGTTTGAAAAAAGCCGCTGACGCCGGATGCGGCCTCCTTGTCCACGCAGTGCCACACCACCTTGTTGCCCTTTTCCAGCTCGCCGCGCCAGAAGGTGCCGTATTGCATCACGTTTCTGTATTGCTTATAGAAGGCAATTTGATGCCTCACTTCCCGGCGCTGTACAAAGGAAAGATATTTCAAATCCAGCTCGTATCCCAGGCATCCAAACGATGCGGCGTTGAAGCGTGTGGAAAGGGGCGTATCCCGCAGCGTCTGCTGGTGGGGCGCCTGCGAAACGTGGGCGCCCATGGCGGACAGCGGGTACAGGTAGGAAAGCCCTCCCTGGATTTTCAGCCGCTCAATGGGATCGGTATCGTCCGATGTCCATATCTGCGGCGAATAGCAGAGCATGCCCAGATCAAAGCGGTTGCCGCCGCTGGAGCAGCTTTCAAACAGAATATGCGGCCGCCGGGAGAATATCCGGCCCAGCACCTCATACAGTCCCATGATATAGCGGTGGAAAAATTCGCCCTGGTTTGTAAGGGCTGGCGAGCAGGCATCGCTTATGTGGCGGTTATAGTCCCATTTCACATAGTCAACGCGGCAGGTATCCAGTATGCGCGTGACGTTTTCCACAATGTAGTCACGGACCTTGGGATTGCACAAATCCAGCACCATTTGGTTGCGCCCCAGCGCCGGCCGCTTGCCCGGCGTTTTCACGGCATACTCGGGATGGGCGCGGTACAGGCCGCTATCCTCGTTGACCATTTCCGGCTCGAACCAAAGGCCGAATTTCATGCCCATCCGGTAGATCCGGTTGGAAAATTCCAAAAGTCCCCGGGGCAGCTTTTTGCGGTTAACGGCATAGTCCCCCAGCCCCGCCCTGTCGCTGTCGCGCCCCACAAACCAGCCGTCGTCCAGCACAAACAGCTCAACGCCAGCCTTTTGGGCGCGGCGGGCCAGGCGCAAAAGCTTGCCCCGGGTGAACTTAAAAAAATGGGCTTCCCAGTTGTTGATCAGGACAGGGCGCTCCTTCCCCTTCCAATCCCCCCTCACGATGTGATGGTTGATGAACCCGTGGAAGTTCTGCGACAGCCCGTTGAACCCGGCGGCGGAATAGCTCATCACCGCCTCCGGCGTTTCAAACTGCTGGTTCTCCGCCAGAACCCATTCAAAGCAATGGGGGTGGATGCCGATCAGGACGCGGACGGTGTCCTGGCCGCACAGCTCCGCCGCGCCGTAATGGCTGCCGCTGTAGACCAGGTTAAAGCCGTACACCTGCCCCTGGTTTTCCGTGGCTCCGCCGGAGGCGAGCAGAAAGCCCGGGTTATGGCGGTTGCTGCTGTCGCCGGTGGTGGAAGCATTCACATGCATCCCGTAAGTCAGCGTCCGCTCATGCTTGTGCCCTTCCCTGATCCAGCCGCCGTCAAAGGTGATCAGGCGGAAATGGTCATTTGGCATATCGACCATCATGCTGAGCAGCCGCCGGATCACCAGCGGCTTTGCGCTGCCGTTTTTCAGCACCGCGCGGCGGGTAATCACATCGTTATCGGCGTAAACGGTATAGTAAAGGAGCAGCGTCACGCTGTTGCTTTCATCCAGGAGGGTGATGACCAGCGTCTGGCACGCATCTTCCTCCCCATAGGATGAGGGAAGGGTTTCCATGCTTACGCTGCCATTCAAAATCTGATGGCTCCGGTACACAAAATCCGCTGTAAACGTGCCGTCCGGCATTTTGATCTCGGCGGGCGTATCGCGAAAGTCCCCCTTCCCGATGCCCGACCATTCCAGCAAAAGCGTGTCCAGGCAATAGGTTTCATCGCTTGGGTCATACAGGACGCTGCCGCCGGTTTGCGCCGTGCGCTTTAAGGCAAGGGGCTCAATGGATTGGTCATCGGGCAGCAGGCTGCCGTAGTAGATATGCTCCAAATGCCCAAACCGCGTCACGCGGAACCAGTAGCTGGTACGCCCCGCCGTCAGCCTGAACACATCGCCGTCACATGCGATCACCATCTCACCTCCCTACACATATGATTGCGCCCGTTTCAGCACCACTGCTTCATAGGGGGCCAAAATGCCTGCGTATGCCCGTATCCCCGTATTGGATAGAACCACTTCCCCCGTAAAGGAAGCGCGGGAGGGTTTTTTGGAAAAGTTCAAAAGCACAGTGTATTGCTCATCTCCCAGCGTGCGCCGGTAGGCCATCACGCGGTTATCACCATACAGCGGAGCAAACGCGCCGGATTTGAGCGCCTCGCTGGAGGCGCGCAAAGCGATCAGCTTCCGGTAGTAGTGAAGGACCGAGCTTTCGTCCCTGAGCTGATCCTGGTAATTGATCCGGACGTGATTCCCGTTGATGCCGATCCAGGGCGCACCCGTGGTAAAGCCCGCGCCCGGCTCCTTTGTCCATTGCATGGGTGTCCGGGCATTGTCCCGGGAAGATTGCCTGATCCATTTCCACCGGATCAAGGCCGGTATATGCATCCTTTTCATCAGCCGGTCGATGTTGAAGCTCTCCACATCCTTTAGCTGCGAAAGGCTTGTAAAATCGAAATTGGTCATGCCGATCTCCTGTCCCTGATACACGAACGGCGTGCCCCGCAGGGTAAATTCCATCGTTGCCAGCAGCTTGGCGCTACGTTCCCAGTACATGCCTTCCTGGCCATAATGGGATACGATGCGGGGCTGGTCGTGGTTCTCCAGGTACAGCGCGTTCCAATCAAGCCCCTGCTGCCACTTGGTCATAACCGCAAGCAGGTTTTTTGCCTTGAATTTTTTGGGGATATACCGGGCGATCCGGCGGTCCACCTCCAGATGGTCAAAGTAGAACACCATATCCAGTTCCCTGCGCTCAGGGTCGCACAAGAGCTTCGCCTCGTCAAGGTCCACCATCACGGTTTCACCCACGGTAAAGCAGTCGTACCGGTCCAGCACGTCGCGCCTAAGCTCCCGCAGGATTTCATGGTTGCCCTTTTGCGATTTATAGTGCTCTATCCCCTGTATGGCGATGCTGCGCCTGCCGTCATCCAGCGACGTTTTGTAGATCACATTGATCACGTCGCAGCGGAACCCGGCGGCGCCCTTTTCAAGCCAGAAGCGCATGATATCCTTGACCTCTTCCAGCACCCTGGGGTTATGGAAATTGAGGTCCGGCTGCTTTTTGTCAAACAGGTGCAGGTAGTATTCGCCGCTTGCCTCATCGAATTCCCATGTGGAGCCCATAAAAAAGCCGGTCCAGTTGTTGGGCGGGCCGCCCTCAGGCTTCCCAGGGCGCCAGATATAGTAATCCCGGTAAGGGCTGCTTTTGTCCCGGCTTTTTTGAAACCATTCGTGCTCATCGGAGGTATGGTTGATCACCAGATCCATGATGATTTTGATGCCGCGCTTTTGAGCCTGTTCAAACAGGCGGTCCATATCCGCCATGGTGCCGAACCTGGGGTTGATATCCCGGTAGTCGCTGATGTCATAGCCGTTGTCGGCATCGGGTGAGCAATATACCGGCGACAGCCAAATGATGCCGATGCCCAAGGCCTTCAGCTCATCCAAGCGCGAAATGATCCCGGGGATATCGCCGATGCCGTCGCCGTTTGAATCCTGAAAGCTGCGAGGATAGATCTGGTATACCACCTGTTCCTTCCACCATGCGCCCATTGCGCCCGCCTCCCTCACGCGTTGATGCGATAGCGCTCCTCTTGTATATATTCATTGAA
>JAEWWY010000259.1 GCA_023458835.1 Bacillota bacterium | reverse complement strand
GGCCATGGTCAATCCCCCGCCTTGGGAGCCTCCCCTTGCCGCCAGGCGCGATCCGTCCACCTCCGGGAAGGCGGATACCACCCGGGCCAGCAGCGCTGTATCCAAAAAGATATGGCGGAACAACAGCTTGTGGGGATCGTCTTCACTGAGTCCGCGGATGATCTGGCCCTGGAGCGTGTTGCCGGTCACGCCGCCCACATCCTCGCTGCGCCCACCCTGGCCCCGCACATCCAATGCCGCCACGCAAAAGCCCGCTCCGGCCCAGGCCGACAGGGACGTCCAGCCCTCGCTGGCCCCGGAATAGCCGTGGAAGCACAATATGGCCGGCAGCCTGCCCTGTATCTCTTTGGGCCGCATGTATTTGGCATAGATGCGCGCCCCGCCGGTACCGGTAAAGGTAAGGTGGAAGCTGTCCAGAAAAGGATGCTCATACGAAGCCTTTTCCAGCACGGGCTTTGGGTCAAGCGATTCCATTTCCGCAAGGGCTTTGTCCCAATATTCGTTGAAGTCATTAGGGCGCGGATTCCGCCCGGAATAAGTAAGAAGCTTCTCTACAGGCAAGTCGAATAATCCCATGGATGCATCTCCTATCGATAAAATATGCCAGTATTTTACCACAACACGGCCTGTTTGCCTATCCATTTCATATGAACCCGCAAGGTGCCTGAATTTGCATCAGTTGCTTTTTTTTGTGAAACCAGCTACAATGGAATGGATTATTTGTTCTTTTCCATAAGCCATTCTTTTCGATGGGGAGGATTCATGCATGGATTATGTATTCATGACCGACTCGGACAGCGACCTGCACTATACCCAAGCAGACGAGATGCAGATCCCTGTGGTACGCATGCCCTACATGCTGGAGGGCAAGGAATATTTCGACGACATGGGACGGGGCGGCGATATCAAGGAATTTTACGCCAAAATGCGGGCCGGGGCGGCCCCCAACACCTCCCTTCTGCCTACCGACGCGTACCTGGAGTATTTTGAGCCCATTCTCAAAGAGGGCCACGATATTTTGTTCCTGGCCTTTTCCAGCGAGCTTTCCGCCACCATCCAGAATATTTACGCAGCCCGCAAGGAGCTGCTGGAAAAGTATCCTGAGCGCAAGCTCCTGGTGGTGGATACATGGAGCATCTCCGCGCCCCAGACCAACCTGATCCTGCCTGCCTTTGAAATGTACAAGCAAGGCAAGCCCATGGAGGAAGTGGCCGCCTGGGTGGAAGCCAACAAGATGCGTTCCCAGGCCTGGATCACGGTGGAAGACCTGAAATACCTGAAAAGGGGCGGACGCATCTCCGGCACCGCCGCCGTGATGGGCACCATGCTGGATTTAAAGCCTATCGTGGTCATGGGCAGAAACGGCAAGATCGTTCCCGCCGAAAAGGTGCAGGGCCGCAAGAAGGCCATGCGCATTCTGGCGGAACGTACGGCGGAAAACATTGAAAACCCCGAAGCCCAAACGTTGATCATCATGCATGCCGACTGCCTGGAGGATGCCCAGCGCCTGGAGGAGCTGATCCGCCAGAAGGTGCCGGGCATCAAGGCCATCCGCACCATCATGGTAGGCCCGGTGATCGGCGCCCACTGCGGCCCGGGCACCCTGGCAAGCTGCTTTTTAGGCAAGGAACGGCCCATCTGATACCATTTCCGCCGGGCGGAAAAAGAGGGGCTGTTGCAGCAGCCCCACTTTCTTTCGGTCAGGCTAAACGTATAACCTATCACTTCAGGTGTGGAAGGGAGCAGCAAATGAACGACATCCTTCAGGACGCCCGGAAAAGAATTCAGCGGATTCGCCAGAAGAATGTGGAAATCCTGGTGTTGCGGCATGGCAAGCCGGTTGACAACGCGGCCGTCAGCGTTCGCATGACAAACCACCAGTACCTGTTTGGCGCGGTATGCTATCAATACGGCAAATACGAAACAAAAGAAATGAATGACCTGTTTACAGAAGAGTTTGTAAAAATGTTCAACTATACCATGGTGCCGTATCACTGGAGCTGGTATGAACCAAAGCGCCATGAGTACAACGAGCCGTACACGTCGAATCTGATAAAATGGGCAAAGGAGCACGGCCTGAAAAAGAAGCTGCATGCGCTGATCTGGCATGAGCTTACTCCCGGTTGGGTCCGTTATGACGATGATATCAGGGAACTGTACACCCAGCGTATTTCCCGGCTGATGACGCTCCATGGGCATGATTTCGAATTCTTCGACGTCGCCAATGAAACAACGGTGAATGACCGTTTCGACACGCCGGTATCCCGCTGGGTGCGTGCGTACGGCCCTATAAATATGATCAGGTTTGGAACAAAGCTTGTCCGCTCGTTCAAGCCGGACGCAAAGCTGCTGTATGGCGACTGGAACGTTCATGCGGACGAGTACTATGATTTCCTGCGGGAAATGCGGGAGAACGACATTGATATCGATATACTGGGCATGCAAAGCCACATGCACAAGGAGCGCTGGGGCTATCAAAAAACCCTGGATACCATAGACCGCGCGGCCGCGTTTGGGTGGCCCATCCACTTTCCGGAGTGCTCCATCATGAGCGGCGTGCCCGCGGGAGAGATCAACTACCAATCCAACACCGGTAACCCCTGGAAGGAAACCGAGGAGGATCTTTATTCCCAGGCGGAATATGCCCGCGATTTTTACACGCTGGTGTTCAGCCACCCGGCAACGGAGGCTCTTTCCTGGTTTGACTTTACCGATCACCGCTGGCTTGGCGCACCGGCCGGCGTCGTCACGGAAGACCTTCAAATCAAGCCTGTATACAATACGCTCCATGACCTGATCCACCGCCAGTGGCATACCGATGCCGATCTTTTGACCGGGTCCAACGGTGTTTGCGGAACGCGCCTGTTCTTTGGCAGCTATAACATTACTGTTGATGCCAACGGCAAGAAGACAACGGTCAAGCGGGATGTGCTGCGGGATAGCTTCTATGCCGGAAGCGATGATGCGCATGTGATCAAGATCGAAATTCCCTGACGCGCGGCCTTTTCTTCATTTAATTTATTTGTGAGCCCGCCTCCTCCCGGCCGCAGGCGGGAGAAGGCGGGCTCTTGTTACCGGCAAGGCATTCCGGAGGGAGAATGCCCTGCCGGCAACGGCTGCCGCTTTCGGAGCAAGCGGCGGGGAGAGGCAGGAAAGCGGGAAGGGCGCGTGTCCCTTCCCTTTTGCTCTTATATCACTTTTTGTTTACATATTTGCGGATATCCAGGGCCACGGCGCTGGCGATGATGATCCCCTTGATGATCTGCTGCCAGTAGGGGTCCACGCCGATGAAGGTGAGGCCATAGTTGATCACCTGGAAGATGAACACGCCCGAGACCACGCCGCCCACAGTGCCCACGCCTCCGGAGGAGGATACGCCGCCCACCACGCAGGCCGCGATGGCATCCAATTCATAGCCCACGCCATAGTTGTTGGTGGCGCCGCCGGTGCGGGCCGCCTCCAGCACGCCGGCCATACCGATCAAAGCCGCAGCCAGGGCAAAGATGACGATCACCGTGAAGGGCACATTGATGCCGGAAACCTTGGCGGCCTCCCGGTTGCCGCCGATGGCGTACACGTTCTTGCCGAACACCGTCTTGTTTTGCAGGAACCAGACCAGGAAGCACACCACCAATGCGATCAGTACGATGATCGGGATGAAGCCGTACACCTTGCCGGTGCCCAGGTATGTAAAGTCATCCCGCAGGCCGCCGATGGGCTGGCTGTTGTTGGGAGGCAGGTTGAAATAGATGGAGTTGGCGCCGTACACGATGACCATGGAGGCCAGCGTGGCAATGAAGGGGGGCACGTTGAGCTTGGCCACGATAACGCCGTTCACCAGGCCAAACAGCAGGGCGACGAGCACCGCCAGCAGGAAGGGCCCCACCACCGGGAGCTGGGGAATGCCGGGGAAGAAGATGCGGGAGTAATCGGCATTTTGCAAAAGCGAGGCGGAGATGACGGCCGTCATGCCCACCATGCGGCTGGCGGACAGGTCCACACCGCCGGTGCCGATGATGACAAAACTCATGCCCATAGCGATGATCAGGCGGGTGGAGGATTGCTGCACGATGTTGATGAAGGTGCTGGTGGACAGGAATTTCGGGTTGACCGCCGCAATGGCGCCCACCAGGGCCAGCAGCACCAGGTAAATGGCCTTGTCGGAGGCAAAGCGGGCCATGTTCTTTGGGGAGAAGTCCAGGTCCTTGCCCTCAAACAGGGCACTGAACAAAAGGAGGATGCTGGCGATGAGGCCGATACTGTAACCGGGCCCGAAAGAATACCCCTTGGCGATGGCCCCCAGCTCTTTGGCGCCCGCCGTCTCAATGCGCAGCGCGGAGAAGCAGAACAGCAGCGTACCCAAAAGGGCCAAAGGCTTGCGGTATTTGACAGGGGCGTTCAGGATTGTCAGGATAGCCAATATTCCAATCAGCGCCATGCCGGGGATCAGCGTCCATACGGCACCCAGGGCGTTGGCGGCAGCCAGGCGGCTTCCTATAACCCCAAAGCCGGATACGCTATGCTGCGCTATGACTTTCTCAGCCGTATCCACAAGACTTACGTCGCTTACGGTCATAGGCGGCGTGGCGTCTTTGCCCGCTTTAAGGTCATCGGCGTATTTTTGCACTTTGGCATCGGCGGGCACGGGGTTTTGCACCGGCACCGGCGCGATAAGGTTTTGCAGCCCGGAAAGCACCTTGCGCGCATCTGTCAGTTCAGCCTTGGCGGTGTCCACCGCTGTCTGGAATTCGGTAATATCATCCCCGGGGCCGGCGCTTTGCTGCCGGATTTCCAATGCATCCACAGCGGCGTCATAATTAGGCTGCAGCACATCGTTGATGTTTTGCTTCGTCACATCCCGCAGCTTTATGTTGTCGTAATAGGCGGCCAGGTCCTTTTCATAGGCGGCCTCGGCATTCACCGCCTCGGCAGCGTTATCATACCCCGGATATACGGGCACCGGATAAGAAATATAGCTGAGGAAGCAGCTTGCCACCACCAGCAGTGAAAGCAGCAAGGTCACAGCCCTGCGCAGCGCAGGATTGTTGATCAGCACGCCTTTTGATTGGGGGGCCAAAGCGGGGATCGTACTCATGTTTCATCCATCCCTTGTTCAAACTCCGCTCCGCATGGAGCGTTCAGACGGAAAACTGGGTTGCCAGCCGCATCACGTCCACCTGTGTGGCCTCCTGCCCGGAGAGGATGCCGGACAGCCGCCCTTCGCACATGACCATGATCCTGTCGGACATGCCCAACAGCTCGGGCATTTCCGAGGAGACCATGATAATGCTCTTGCCCCGCTTGGCCAGGTCGGCAATGATGGTATAGATCTCGTACTTGGCGCCTACGTCGATGCCCCGGGTGGGCTCATCCAGGATCAGGATATCCGGCTCCATCAAAAGCCAGCGGGCAATGAGCACCTTTTGCTGGTTGCCGCCGGACAGGTCCTTGATCAGCGTGCGGAAGGACGGGGTCTTCACCCGAAGCTGGGCGATGGAATCCTTCGTATCCCTCACCCGCCGGTTTTCATCCAGGGCAAAGAACGGGCGCTTCACATAATCCCTGATCTTGGCCATTACGATATTCTCCAGCACGCTGAGCATGGGGAAAATACCGGTGGCGCGCCGCTCCTCCGTTAACAGCGCCATGCCGTGCTTCATGGCCGTCAGGGGGGAATCGATCCTGATTTCCTTTCCCCGGACATGCACGCGGCCTTCCTTTACGGCCCGCAGGCCAAACAGCGCCTCCAGCATCTCGGTGCGCTGGGCACCCATCAGGCCGCCCACCCCCAGGATCTCCCCGCGCTTTAAATCAAAGGAGACGCCCCGGAAGGACCGGGGATTGGGGCTGGTCAGGTTCTCGACCCGCAAAATGGCCTCCCCCGGCACGTTTTCCCTGGGCGGGAAGCGGTTGGTCAGGTCACGGCCCACCATGCGCCGGATGATGATGTCGGTGGTCAGCTCCGCCGCCGGCCAGGTGCCTACAGCCTTGCCATCCCGCATGATGGTAACTTCGTCGGAGATTTCCAGAATCTCCTCCATCTTATGGGAGATGTAGATGATGGCCGCACCCCGGTCCCGCATACGGCGGATCAGCTTGAACAAATGACTGACCTCGTTTTCCGTCAGCGAGGAGGTGGGCTCATCCATGATGATGATCTTGGCGTTGTAGCTGATGGCCTTGGCGATTTCAATGGTCTGCACCGTGGAGACCGACAGGTGCCGTACCTGGACCCTGGGATCCACGGTAATCTCCAGGTCCTTCAAAAGCGCCATGGTCTTTTCATACATCTCCGCCTCGTCCACCAAAACACCCTTGGTAGGAAAGCGGCCCAGCCAGATGTTATCCATCACGTTGCGGTACGGGATGGGGTGCAGCTCCTGGTGGATCATGGCGATGCCAAGATCCAGCGCCGTCTTGGAATCCCTTATATCCACCTTCTGTCCATCCAGAAGGATATCGCCGCTGTTTTGATGGTAGATGCCAAACAGGCATTTCATCAGCGTGGATTTGCCGGCCCCATTTTCGCCCATCAGCGCATGGACCGTACCGGGCCTGACATTCAGCGTCACGTCGTCCAGCGCCTTGACGCCGGGGAATTCCTTGCTGATGCTGCGCATTTCAAGCACGTAGGGGTTTTGCTGTCCGGTCAATGGCATCCGCCTCCCGAGTGCGGGATAACCCGCGGAATGATTTCATAAAAACACGGGAGGGAGGGAAATGATTCCCTTCCCCCCCGCTTTTGTGAAAACCTGGAATGGATCTTGCAGCCGTTACTCGAAATCAGCGGCGTTCTCCAGGGTGACCTTCTGATAGGGTACCCATACGTACTTGCCGTCGGTGATTTCATAGGGGAAGTTCTCGGCGGTGACTTCTTCGCCGGCGCCCAGGATGGCGGCCAGCAGCAGGGTGGCTTTGCCCTGGTTCACGGCATCGTTCAAAACGGTGCCCAGCAGGGTGTTTTCCTTCAGCGCGGCCAGGGCGGGAGCGGTGGCATCCACGCCGACAACGGGCATATACTTGCCTTCGGAGAAGTAGCCGGCGGCCTTCAGGGCTTCGATCGCGCCCAGGGCCATGTCGTCATTGTTGGCCAGCACGGCTTCGATCTTGTCGCCATGGGCGGCGAGGAAAGCGGCCATCTTATCCTGGCCCTTTACGCGGTCCCACATGGCGGTGTCTTCGGCAACCTTTTCCACTTTGAAACCGGCGGCTTCGATGGCCTTGATGGAATACTCGGTGCGCAGCTCGGCATCCTGATGGCCCGGCTCGCCCTTGAGCATCACGTACTGGATGACGCCGTCGCCGTTCTTGTCGGCTTCCTTATGGGCGGTGAAATAATCAACGATGATCTGACCGCTCATGGTGCCGGACTCTTCGGCCTTGGCGCCCACATAGTACACTTTGTCATACTTGGCCATGTCTTCGGGCAGGGGCTCGCGGTTGAAGAACACCACGGGGATTTCCTTGCCCATGGCCTTGTCGATGATGACGCCGGCGGCGGTGCGGTCCACGGGGTTGATGGCCAGGGAACTGACGCCCTTGGACAGGAACAGGTCAACCTGGTCATTCTGGGTGGCCTGGTTGTTCTGGCTGTCGGCGATCTCGATGGCGGCCACATCCTTGGCGGCATCGGTGATGGCGTTGCGCACGCCGGTCATGAAGGTGTCGTCAAACTTGTAGATGGTCACGCCCACGCTGGGAAGATCGGCTGCCAGGGCGGCTGCCGCCATGCCCAGCACCAGGACAAATGCCAGAGCCAGGGAAAGCAGTTTCCTCATTCTTTTAAAACCTCCTTGTTTTAGCGGGATATTCTCCGCATTCTGAATAGAGTATGCCATACCCGGTTTGTGAAAGGAATTGAAAAAACTTCTGTGATATATAGAAATCCTTCGCTCCTTTCCCATATGCGCGCAAGGCACCTATATATGCATAACCCGCCCCCATAAAAAAAGCCCCGGCGATATCACCGGAGCTTTTTTATCACAAAGGACATCGCTTTTCAGCCCTTCGTGCATTTTATCTTTTGTTCCACTGCTCAAGAAACGTATTCAGCCTGCCGATTTCTTCCCCGGATAATTGTATGACTACGTCCGACTGGATTTCAATGGCCCGCCCTTTTTCAAAACGCAGAATACAGTCCTGACTCACCTTGCCATCCGCAGCGTCCATACAATGGCTTTCCAGGTCCTCAATCACAGGCACCACCTGCATGGTGGCGGGAAGAATGGCCTCCGCGGCGCTCATTTTTCCATCATAGGTAAAGGCGTATATCGCCTGCAGCCCATCCTCCCAGTCCGCTGCCGGGAGCTGAATGGAAAATACTCCGTCTCCCTTGGGGATGATGGTGCAAAGCGCCATGTCCAAGGGCCTGCTAAGACGCACCGTTTTCTCCTCATTCCCTGAAGTGCCCGCTTTCGGCTGTGCTATGACTTTCATGCCTTTCCCTCCCACATACTGCCGGCTTTCCCCGCCTGAAAGGCGGGGAGGTAACCTATAGCCTTGATTTGAATATACCCTGCAGATCCGCCGCTGAACCTTGATAAAAGAACCAAAGCTACGAAGAATGTCCCCCCCAATCCAAAAATCGTCGGTTGTTTTTGCGGACCTATGACATATACTTAGATTATACATCAAACAGCAGAAAAATAATAGCCGGAAGGGGAGGAGCGCTTCATGAACGAAATTCTCGTTGAAATGCGGGATATTTGCAAAGCCTTTCCCGGCGTACAGGCATTGGACCATGTATCCTTTGAGTTAAAGGCCGGGGAGGTCCATGCGCTTCTGGGAGAAAACGGCGCCGGCAAGTCCACGCTGATGAAGATCCTGGCGGGGATTCACCAAAGGGATGAAGGAACGTTCCTGGTGAACGGCGCCGCCGTGGGCCCGCTTACACCAAAGCATGCGCAGGCCCTGGGCATCGCCATCATCCATCAGGAGCTGAACATGTGCCAGCACCTGACGGTGGCGGAAAACATTTTCCTGGGCCGGGAGGAAGCCAGGTGGATGTGCATTCAGCAAAAGAAGCTCAATAGCGAGGCTTTAAGCGTGCTTGCCCGCCTGAAGCTTGATATCCGCCCCGATACCATCGTGGGCAGGCTGCCCGTTTCCAAACAGCAGATGGTGGAAATCGCCAAAGCCATTTCCACCAATTGCAAGGTGCTGGTCATGGATGAGCCCACCTCGGCGCTGACGGCCGGGGAAGTGGAGGAGCTGAACCGCATCATCCTGGAACTGAGGGCGCAGGGCTGCGGCATCGTATACATCTCCCACAGGCTGGAGGAGCTGGCCCCCATCGCCGACCGTGTCACTGTCCTTCGGGATGGCAAATATGTGGATACAAAAAATTATGCGGATACCTCCATATCGGAGATCATTTCAAAAATGGTGGGCCGGGAGATCAGGGAGAAGTTTCCCCATATAACCTGCCCCCGGGGTGAAAAGCTGCTGGAGGTCAAGCACCTGTCAGCCGGAAACGCCGTTTCGGACGTAAGCTTTTCTTTATATCAGGGTGAGATACTGGGCTTTGCCGGGCTGATGGGCGCGGGGCGCACGGAGCTTGTGCGGGCCATCTTCGGGGCGGACCCTAAGGATGCGGGGGAGATACTGCTCAAGGGGAGCAAGCTGCATATCGGGACCCCCAGGGACGCCATCCGCGCAGGGCTGGCCTGTGTGCCGGAGGACCGCAAAAAGGAAGGCCTGTGCGTGGATTTGAACCTTCGGGAGAACGTGGGGATGGCCAACCTGGACAAGACGGCCGGGCCCTTTGCCACCGTGCGCATAAAAAAGGAAGCGGACCTGACCCGGCGCGCCATTACGGAGCTTAAAATCAAAGCCACCTCCCAAAACCAGGAGGCGAAGAACCTTTCCGGCGGGAACCAGCAGAAGGTGGTCGTAGGCAAATGGCTGGTGCGGGATGCCGCCGTGTACCTGTTTGACGAGCCCACCAGGGGCATCGACGTGGCGGCCAAGGTGGAGATTTACCACCTGATGAACCGGCTGAAGGAGCAGGGGTTCGGCGTATTGTTCGTATCCTCCGAAATGCCGGAGATATTGGGCATGGCCGACCGCATCCTGGTGATGTGCAACGGCCGCATCACCGGGGAATTAATGGCGGAGGAAGCCACCCAGGCCAAGGTCATGGAATATGCCACCCACTTCAAGCTGAAAGGGGAAGCGGCCTATGCAGTCTGAACAGAGGAAAACCGGGGCCATCAGGCGGATGATGTCCATTCGCGGCATGGGGCAGGTGGTGTCGGTAACGGTGGCGCTGCTGTTGATGATCGCCGTGTTTACGCTGCTCAACCCCTCCTTTATATCCGCCAAAAACATCACCAACCTTTTGCGGCAGGTGGCGCCCATCCTGATCATCGGCATCGGCCAGTCCTTTGTGCTGATCACGGCGGGCATCGACCTGTCCATCGGTTCCGTGGCGGGCATGGCCTGCATGATGTCGGCCACGCTGATGACCAAAGGCCACATGGCGGCGCTGCCGGCCACCGTCATCACCATAGCAAGCTGCCTTATGATCGGCTTCATCAACGGCACGCTGATTTCCAGGGCCAAGCTGCCCCCCTTCATCGCCACGCTGGGCACCATGATCATGGCCAGGGGCATCGCCCAGTTGGTGAACAACAACATGAACACCGACGGCATCCAATCAGAAACCTTCCGCAACCTCTTTTATTACGGTTCGTTCCTGAATGTCTACTCCCCCATCTGGATCGCGCTGATCCTGTTCCTGATGTTCAACTTCATCCTGGCCAAAACGCGCACGGGCCGCCACATTTACGCCATCGGCAGCAACTATGAGGCTGCCAAGTTTTCCGGCATTAACGTGAAAATGTCGGAAACGACGGCTTACATATTCAGTTCCTTCCTGGCCAGCATCGTGGGGCTGATCCTGACCGCACAGAGCGGCATGGGCAGCATGGATGCCGGCACAGGGTACGAGCTCAACGCCGTGGCAGCGTCGGTCATCGGCGGCGTCAGCACCATGGGCGGCCAAGGTCGGCTGTTCGGCACGGTGATAGGCGCGTTCATCTGGGGCGTATTGAACAACGGCCTGCAGTTTGCCGGCGCGCCGCTGGCTCTCCGGAATCTGGTGATCGGCGTCGTCGTCATCATCTCCGTGCTCATCGACCGGGTAGCCAGGGGCAATGTGATCGATATGGGCAAGGTGTTCAAGCTCAGGCAATTAAAATCATCCAAGGAGCAGGCAACGCTGTAAAACACGCCAGCGGGCGTGTTGAAAGGACGCGCAAGCAGAGCACGCGTATAAAAGCCTTGCTCTGCAAGACCACATATCAAAAAGGAGGAAGCATCATGAAGAAACTGTTTGCCCTGGTACTCGCCCTCGTGCTGGTGGCCGGCCTGTGCATAGGCACTGCCGCCGCCGAGGAGAAAAAACTGGTATACCTGATCACCATGGACCGCATGGACCAGCACTGGGTCGCAGTGGACAAGGGCGCCGCCGACATGGCCAAGGCGCTGGGGCTCAGTTACAAGTGGGACGCTCCCGACAAGAAGGACAACGCCAAGCAGATTGAGGCCCTCAACAACGCGGTTGCCGACGGCGCCGATCTGGTGCTGCTGGCCACCAACGATCCCACCGCTATCTCCATGACGGTAAAGACCATCAAGGAAGCCGGCGTGAAGGTGATCTATCTGGACTCCCCCGCCGATGAACCCGCCATTGCCACGCTGTCCACCGACAACTTCAACGCCGGCAAGCTGGCCGCCCAGACCATGCTCGCCGAGTTTGAAGCCGCCAAAATCACCAGCGGCAAGATCGGCATCATCAGCGTGAACACCGCCACCAATTCCACCATGCTTAGGGAAAAGGGCTTCCGCGATGTGATCGTGGCCGATGGCCGCTTCACCCTGCTGGAGACTGAGTACAAGGATGGCGATGCCGCCGCTTCCCAGGAGGCCGCCACCAACTTCATCAACGGCAACGCCGACCTGGCCGGCCTCTTCGGGGCCAATGAAGGCTCCACCGTGGGCGTGGGCAACGCCATCAAGGCCGCCGCCGGCGCAACCATCATCGGCGTGGGCTTCGACAAGTCCGACGCCATCATGGGCCTTTTAAAAGACGGCAGCCTGAAGGCCGCCATGGCCCAAAACCCCTACACCATGGGCTACCTTGGCATGGCCCAGGCCTATGCCGCCCTGAGTGACCTGAGCACCGGACCCGCCGTCATCGACACCGGCGTCAGCGTGCTGCGGGGCGAGTAATCACCGCTTTTTTCTCCCTCCCAAAAGGCCCCCGGCAAATTGCCGGGGGCCTCAGCGTGTCAACAAAGTGGCAAAGCCACTTTGTTGAGCTTTTTCCCTCGCCGCACTGTAAAAACCTTCGGTTTTTACGGCCGTTTGCTCGGGCAAGGTAGGAATTTCTTCGAAATTACCGTGAAAACAAACTAATTAAACTCAAACAAGCCCATAGCAAAGCTATG
>JAEWWY010000258.1 GCA_023458835.1 Bacillota bacterium | reverse complement strand
GCACGGTACAGGCCGTGCATGAGATGCTTTTATGCAAGGGCCCCGTCTATTTGCGGCTTTCCCGGGATGCGGTGCAAAGCCTGCACGGCACCGGGCCGATGGACATGGTGGGAAAGGTGAAAGAATTGCATAGCGGGCGGGATGTGGCATTGGTATGTACCGGCACCATGCTGGATGCCGCGCTTTCAGCCCGTGAGCGCCTTTTGAAAAAGGGCATTGACGCGGCCATCCTGGAGGCCATCTGCATCAAGCCCCTGGATGAGGAGGCTATACGGCGCGCCGCCAGGCGGTATGGCCGCCTTGTTACCCTGGAGGAGCACACGGTCCTGGGCGGCCTGGGGGATGCCGTGTGCGCTGCCGTATGCCAGGACCGGCCGGTGCCTGTAAAAAAGATAGGTTTGCAGGACTGCTTCGGCGAAAGCGCCCGCGGCTATGCGCAGCTCCTTTCGGCGCACGAGCTGGATGGCGTAGGCATAGCCAGGCAGGTGGAAAGCTTTGTCCGCAAGCCGGGCAATAATGACGGAGGATATGAACCATGATAAAGGTAGCCTTATTATCGTTTTCTGACGGCCGGGCAAGGGTGCATGATTCCCTGAACGATTATATTATTACCTGCCGTGACGCGATCTCCCATGCGCTTGCGGATACCGGCGAAGTGACGGTCATCTGCCCCGATCAAACGGTCTCCACCAATGCTCTCGCAGCGGAAACGGCCGCCTGGGCCCTTGGGCAAAAGCCGGATGCCTGCATTTTGAGCGTGCCCGTATTCGCCTTCCCCAACTTTGCCGGGATCGTGGCGCGGGTGCTTGCGGATGTGCCAAAGCTGGCCATCGCGCCCGTTAACGGCTTGTACCCCGGCCTTGGCGGCCTGCAAGCCGCGGCGGGCCTTATCCGGCAAACGGGCGGGCAGTGCGAAAAGGTTTGGGGCAATATGGATGATCCGGCGATTCTTGAAAAGGTGATGGTGTTTTTGCGCGGGGCGCACGCCGCCTCCAGGCTGAAGGGCCAGGTTTTCGGCCTGTTCGGAGGGCGCAGTATCGGCATCGGCACAGGCGCCGCTTCCCCGGATATATGGCTCAACCGTTTCGGAGTGGATATCGACCATGTGGATCAACTGGAGATCATCCGCCGCTCCAGGCTCGTGCCCGAAGAGAAGACGCGCGAAGCGTACGAGTGGCTTGTTACGAATATAGGCGCCATCGAGTATGACGGCGACAAGCTGACCCCCGCAACGCTATCGGAGCAGATCAACTGCTATATCGCCCTCAAGGAAATCATTGCCGAAAAGAATTACGCGTTTGTGGGTGTGAAATGCCATTACGAAATGAGCGAGTATTTCGTTACCATGTGCCTGGCGGCGGCGCTTAGCAATGATCCCTACGATTGGGACGGGGAAAAGGAGCCTGTTGCCCTGGCCTGCGAGGCGGACGAGGACGCGGGGCTGACGATGCAGGTGCTGAAGCTGATATCAGGGAAGCCTGTCCTGTTTATGGACTTCCGGCATTATTTTCCGGAGGATGGCCTGTTTGCTTTTTGCAACTGCGGCGCTTGTGCCACATGGTATGCGTCCCGCAGCGAAAGGCCCTGCGAGAACCTCAAAAAGGTCAGGCTTTGCCCCATCATCGCCAAGTATGGCGGCGGCGGCTGCCATGTGCAGTTCATTGCGGCGGAGGGCGTGATGACCTTCGCGCGGCTGGTGCATCATATGGACCACTATGTGCTGCAGGCGTTTGAGGGGGAATTCAAGTCGCTGCCGGCGGAACGGCTGAAGGAGACCTGCACGGCCTGGCCCCATGGCTACACCAAGGTGCAGGGAGATCCCATGGCGCTGCTTGACCGCTTTGAAAGCAACCATATCCACGCTGTTTCCGGAAGATACCTCAAGGAACTGGAGGCATTCTGCCATTTGAAGGGGATTGAGTTTCAATTGCTTTAATCCCCGCGCATTCCGCGTATTCTTAGCAGGCGGCTCTTGACTTCCAGAACCATACATATTATGATAATCCAAGAAAACAGTCGAAATATGTAGCTCCGACACATACGGAAGGAAGGGCAGCCTATGAAGAACAAAGGATTGATCCTGATCGTGGCGGGTATCTTCGTGATCCTCGCCGGCATCGCCGTCTATGGATATGTGGGCGTTGGAGAAGCAGGCTTTGAGACCGCCGCAGCGTTTGACGCTCAATACGATACCCTGGCGCAAATGGGGCAAACAGGCCTTTTGGCCGGCAACAGCGCATTTTTGAACTTCTTCATCCGTCACCGGCTGGTGTTCGCAATTGCCGCTGCGGTGGCGCTTTTGGGCGGCGCGCTCGTGTGCCTTGTGCCCGGCAAGAAAAAGAAGAGCGCCTGATACACTATATCAAATGATTTGCCCCCTTTCCCCAGCCGGCCGGCGCAGGAAAGGGGGCTTGTTTGTGTGCAATAAACCAGCTCGATTGCGAAGATAAAAAGCCCATGGTATAATCAGGAAAAATAGGAGGTTTGGCATGCAAAGCAATACTGCCGCCCTGCCCCGCCGTGCGGTGGAATCCCTCCGGGGTCAGTTCGCCTCAACATTGAAAATGCTGAAAACCTTCGTGGAGGTTTGCCCCCAGGATGTATGGGAAAGCTGCTATTTCGGCTTTTCCTATCCGGTTTGGTATCAGGCGTTCCACGCCGCTTTCTTCATTGATTTCTGGTTCCGCGACGCCTACGACGGCAGCGAATACCGCAGCATGGTATTTGACGGGCGCATCCCGCCGGAGTTTGAGTACGAGGTGGACCCATCTCTGATGGTATCCAGGGTGGATATACTGACCTTCCTTGACAAGCTGCAAGCCAAAACCCAATGCTTTTTCGATCACCTTCACGACGGCACGCTGGGCGAGAGCATCGTACAAGAGGCGGAGAATTACACCTATGCCGACGTGATCGCCGGCCAAATCCGCCATGTGATGTATAATGTGGGCTACTTGAACGGCATCCTACGCAGCCTGGACCTGGAGGAATCCGACTGGTATTCCTACAACGAAAAGGAGCCATAAGATGACGCAGTCGAAAGCCTGGGATTGGGATAATGTGAAACACCCTATCTGGCGCACTCCCAGCGAAGAGAGCTATTACCTGGCTGAAAGATGGAAGGGGCTTGGATACAAAACGGTCCTGGACCTGGGCTGCGGGCTTGGCCGCCACACCATATTTTTCGCCAGGCGCGGCTTTGGGGTATCCGCCATGGACCTGTCGCCCGTGGGCGTTGAAAGCACGTCAAAATGGGCGCTTCAAGAGGGGCTGCATGTAGATGTGCGCGAAGGCGACATGCTCAGTCTGCCCTTTCATGACGCTTCCTTTGACTGTCTGTTTTCCTACCATGTCATTTCCCATACCGATACGCCGGGAGCAAGGAAGATCATCGCCGAAATCCGAAGGGTAACAAAGCCTGGCGGTGAAATCTATGTGACGATGTGTTCCAAGGAAACCTGGTCGTATAAAGAAGCCGGATATCCCATCATAGATGAAAACACAGTGTGCAAGACCGACGGGACGGAGGTGGATGTGCCCCACTTCTACGTGGATCTGGACGGACTTTTGGAATTGTTTTCAGGGTTTGAAATCATCGGCGTGCGCCATGTGGACGACTGCTATTTTGACGGGCAGAAGAGAAACAGCAAGCACTATTTCCTGCTGGCCCGGCGATCTTGACCATCCAAGGAGGAATCATATGTTTCGTTGTCCATGGTGCGAATCCGACCCGCTGCTGAAGCAATATCACGATGAAGAATGGGGCGCCCGGCCCTGTCCGGAGGAAAAGCACTTTGAGTTCCTGATGCTGGAGTGCGCCCAGGCGGGCCTGAG
>JAEWWY010000257.1 GCA_023458835.1 Bacillota bacterium | reverse complement strand
CCGGCCGCCGTTTTCCGCAATTGCAAACCATTGTATGTTTTTGTATAATGTACATATCTTTAATCGTTTTACATATTCATATGCCGTGCTAAGGAGGGCCCGTCCGTGCGAAAAACAATCGCTTTATGGCTGCTTCTATCGCTCTTTTTCCTGCCCTCCGGCTGTTCCCCCGCTGCCCCTTCCTCCAGCGCCCCTGCCGAGGATGCAGTCCTGCTGGGCTTTGCCCAACTGGGCTCGGAAAGCGCCTGGCGCATCGGCAACAGCCAGTCCATCAAGGACGCGGCCCAGCGGGCGGGCGTTGAATTGATGTTCGAAAACGCCGAACAGAGCCAGGAAAAGCAGATCAAGGCCATCCGCTCCTTCATCGCTTATCAGGTGGACGTTATCGCCTTCTCCCCTATTGTGGAAGACGGATGGGACAACGTGCTCCGGGAGGCCAAGGAAGCGGGTATCCCCGTTTTGCTGGTAGACCGGCTGGTAAAAACAGAGGACGAAAGCCTGTATGTGGGCTTTATCGGCTCCGACTTTTACGAAGAGGGGCGCAATGCCGGGCTGTTCCTTACAAAGAAGGCAAAAGACATGGACCATGTGCGCATTGTGGAGATCGCGGGCACGGAGGATTCCTCTCCCATGCGTCAGCGGGGCAAAGGCTTCCGGGATGTGCTGGGGGGCGATCCCAAGTACAGGATACTGGAAAGCATCTCCGGCGATTTCCTTCTGTCCAAAGGCCGGGAGTGTATGGAATACCTGCTGGAAAAGCATCCGGACATCGACGTGCTTTACTCCCACAACGACTCCATGACGCTGGGCGCCATGGAAACAATCAAAGCGGCGGGCCTTACACCCGGCAAGGATATCATCATCATCACTGTGGATGGGGAGCAGAAGGCCATCGACCTGCTGAAGGAAGGCGAAATCAACTGCGTTGTGGAATGCACCCCCATGCTGGGCGATGTGGTGATGGATCTGGCGAAAAAACTGGCTTCCGGGCAGGCCATCGACCGCGTTGCCTACTCCAGGGAAACAGTGTTTACGGAGTTTGATACGGACCTTGACAGCCTGCCCGAAAGGGGATACTGACCATGCGCAGCATTACCGAACGGATTTTCAAGCGGCTGCGTGTGGATAACAGCATCGGCAAGCGGCTGAAGCTTTCCTACATTATTATTATGGGATTGATGCTCATTCCCCTTGTCGCCAGCGTGGGTGTGATGGCCAATTATGCTTTCCGGTATCACAGCGTCATCAGCCAAATTGAGAAGGTATCCTCCCTGAAGCCCCTGGTAGTGGATACTATCCCCGATGAATTATGGAGCGTGGTGGCGGGGCGCAAAACCTTTGCGGAAGGCGGGCAGTATCCTCTCATCCGCACGGTAAACGAGCAATTGGATAGCCTCATGGTCTCCAGCGTTACCCGTAACCCCGTTCAACTGAGGGTAGCACGGCGCACCATGGATACCTTGGAGGACTATGTGAACAAGATGGGCCGCCAGATGGAGGCCGGAGCCCTTGTCAAGGACAACGAGGATGCTTTGGAGGTAGTGCGCAGCGTGGCGGACCTGGTGGGTGAAATGCTGGAGGACTTCATTGCCCTGGAGATCAGCGCCGCCACCGATACGAGCATCCACCTGCAAAACATGCTGGGCATCATTCTGGCCGGTGAAGCGGTGCTTTTGCTGCTCACTGTTCTGTTTGCCATGCTGGCTCAATCTTCGCTCAGCGAAACCATCCGCCGGCCCATTTCCCAACTGGAGGAGTTCGCCGGCAGCCTGGCGGGCGGCAACCTGCTGGCCCGCGCCCCCACCACGGAGGTGGAGGAACTGAAATCCCTTACCGCCAGCCTGAACATCATGGCAGGCAAGCTGTCCGACCTGATCGAGGAAAACAAGCGGGAGCAGGAAAACCTGAAAAAGAGCGAATTGAGGGCTTTGCAGGCGCAGATCGCCCCCCATTTTCTGTACAATACGCTGGATGCCATCGTTTGGCTGGCGGAAGCCAGGCGCACGGCGGAGGTGATCCAAATCACCCAGGCGCTTTCCGATTTTTTCCGCATCTCCTTAAGCCAGGGGCGGGATTGGATCCCCCTATCCCAGGAGGTACGCCATCTCCAGGGCTATCTTACGATTCAAAAAATCCGCTACAGGGATATCCTCAATTACTCCATCGACATCCCGGAGGAGCTTCACGACCTGCAAATATTGAAGCTGGTCATCCAGCCCCTGGTGGAAAACGCCATCTACCACGGCATCAAGCACCGCCGGGGCAAGGGCCGGGTTGAGATCACAGGCCGCCGGGAGGGCGATTTACTCCGCTTTGAGGTGCGGGACGATGGCGTGGGCATGTCCGAAGACCGGTTGAGCGAGATCCGCCTGTGTTTGACCGAAGGGGATATCATGTGCCATGAAAGCGCCGGTTACGGCCTGTATAACGTTAACAAGCGGCTGCAACTGTATTACAGCCCGCCCCGGGGCCTTGCCATCGAAAGCGGGCCCCAGGGCACATCCGTTTCCTTTTCCGTCCCCGTAAGGAGGCAGGAGCATGTATAAGGTCTTTTTGGTGGATGATGAAATCGTGATCCGGGAGGGCATCCGCAACAATTTCCCCTGGGATGAAACAGAATTTATGCTGGCCGGGGAAGCCCCGGATGGGGAAATGGCGCTGTCCATGCTCCAGGATATCAAACCGGATATCCTGATCACCGATATCAAGATGCCCTTCATGGACGGCCTTGCCCTCTGCCGCTCGGTGGCCCATATCATGCCCTGGATGCAGGTGGTGATCCTAAGCGGGTATGATGAGTTTGCCTACGCCAAGGAGGCCATCTCCCTGGGCGTAAAGGATTATCTTTTAAAACCCGTCAATGCCCAGGAGCTTTTGCAGGCGCTTTCCCGCATCGGGGAACGCATCCGGGAGGAAAAGAAAAAGCAGGCCGATCTCACCGCCCTCAAGGAGCAGTTTGCATCCAGCAGCCGCTTCATGCAGGAAAAGCTTTTGAGGGAGCTGTTCAGCACCTCCATCCACAAGGAGAATGTGGCGGAGATCCTGGACCGCTCCCGCAAGCTGCACATGGGCCTGCTGGCCCAAAGATACCTTGTGATGCTTGTGGCGCCAGGCTATACCGACAGGCGGTATGAGGAATCCCTTGCCGTACAGGGGGCGCTTCAGCGGCTGTGCGACGGCAGCGCCGGGGCGGTATATTTTTGCGAGGTGGGCGGCTACCCGGTGCTGCTGGTGCTTGGCGACAATGAAAATGACCTGGAGGAGCGGGCTTACGGCTTTGCCCAGGCGGCACAGTACGGCATCGGACAGGCTGCAGGCATCCGCATCCAGTTGAGCATAGGCTCCGCCGTGAAAAATCTGTGGGAGGTGCGGGATTCCCTTTCCTCCGCCCAGGCGGTGCTGCGCACCATGGATGCCTTTCAGGGGGAAAACAGCCAAAGGCGCATTATGGGGATCCATGATGTGGGCATCACCCCCGGCCTTTCGCTTTTAAACCTGGATGTGGTGCCCATCTGGGAGCAGCTTCAATACGCCACCCAGGAGGATGTGGACAAGATCCTCCAGCACTATGTGTCTTCCCTGGGGGATGTGGTGCTGCGCTCCATGGTGATGGCCAACTACGTCTACGTGGAAATCCTTTTGGCAGCCTCCCGCATCATCAAGGAAAACGGCGGCGCTCCCCAGGAGGTCATGCCGGAACTGGCGCGGCAGGGCCCCAAGGAGAACATGCAATCCGTGGAGGATGTGCTGCCCCTGGCCCGGGAGATCCTGTCAAACGCCATCGCCTTTCGGGACAGGCAGAGCGCCACCCGTTACAGCATGGTCATCCGCCGGGCGCAGGCGTATTTGAATGAGCATTTTGCAAACCCCGGCGTCAGCCTCCATGAGGTGGCAGACCACGTGGCGCTGAGCAACAATCACTTTTGCACGGTGTTTTCCCAGGAGATGGGCATCACCTTCACGGAATACCTGACCGGCCTAAGAATAAACCGCGCCAAGGAGCTTTTGCGCACCACCAGCCTGCGCTCCTCCGAAATCGCCTACCAGGTGGGATACAACGATCCACACTATTTCAGCTACCTGTTCAAGAAAAACACAGGCTTGACGCCCAGGGATTACCGCCGGGAAAGTCAGTAACTTTCCATTATCTCCCGCCTGTGATATAATCCCCACGGGAGGGGATCGCATGGCGGCCTATAAGATCATGATCGTGGAAGACGATGTAACCATTGCCGGAGTGCTTATAAGCCACCTGGTCAAATGGGGCTATACCGCCTTTGCGGTGAAGGACTTCTCCCAAGTGCTTG
>JAEWWY010000256.1 GCA_023458835.1 Bacillota bacterium | reverse complement strand
CGATTTGCTGGCTGCCGATGCCGCAGAGGATGCCACCGTACTTGTCCTTTTCAAAGAACCATTGGGGGCGGCTTGGGGCGTTTAACCGGTGCGGCCCAAGGCCGATCACCTGCAGTATGCGGCCGATCGCCCCCCGCTCGATGAGCTGCCCGGCATAGATGGCCCCTTCCACGTGCAGCCGCTCGCTGTAATAGACCATGTACTTTTTCCCGGTATCCGCGGCCTTTTCCCTGGCCAGCTTCAACTGCTCCAGGGTAGTGAGCGGCGCCTTGTCGGTAAAGTAATCCTTGCCGGCGTCCATCACCTCCAGCCCCAGGGCGCACCGCTCGCTGGTAACGGCGGCGGAGGCCACCAGCCTGGTTTCCGGGTCATTTAGTACCTGCGCCTTCGATTCCGCGGCCTTTGCCTGGGGAAACGCCTGCAAAAAGCGCCTGACCTTTTCAGGATCGGGATCATACACATATTTGAGCGTGGCACCCGCCTCCGTCAGGCCGTTGCACATGCCGTAAATATGCCCATGATCCAGGGCCACCGCTGAAAAAACAAATTCTCCGGGCCCAACCACCGGGTTGGGCTTTCCCTTGGGAGCATAATTCATGCCGTCCGCTTTCATAAGGCACCTCCTTGCTTATAATGAAACCGGCTTGCCGGTTGCTGCCGACTCATAACAGCCGAATACCAATGCCATGGTAGGGGCGATATCCTTTGGGGACAGGGAAAAATGTGCGCCGGCTTGAACGGCCTGGTAAAAATCGTCGATGCACAGCTTGTGGCTGCTTCCCCAATAATCCTTGCCCAATAGCGGCGGGCACTCCATTTTCTGCACGCTGGTCGTGCCGTCAGGCAGGCGGACGGTAACCTCCGGGCCCCGCATCGTGTAGGTGGCGTTTTCACAAACGATCTCCAGCATCACAGGCGCATCCGTGCAATAGGCCGTGGTCGCGTAAAACAGCGCGGAGGCTTCCGGAAAGCGGATATGCGCCTCCACCGTATCCTCCACCTCAATCACTTTGGGCAAATGCCTGTTGTGCATGGATGCCTCCACGGAGACGGGCATGCCCAGCAGGTATACCAGCAGATCCATGGTATGGATGGCCTGGTTGATCAGCGCGCCGCCGCCCTCCGTTGCCTTTTGGCCGCGCCAGCCGCTGTCCGTATAATACCTTTCGCCCCGCGCCCAGGTGACAAAAGCCCGCGCTCCCAGAACCCTGCCCGCCTGTCCGCTCTGTATGGCTTCACGCACATACTGAACATCCGGGTTGTAGCGGTTTTGAAAGCACACGCCGACGGCCCGGCCGCTTCTGTCCGCCGCCAAAAGCAGCGCTGAAAACTCATCCGCCGAGATGGCCGCGGGCTTTTCCGTGAACACATGGACCCCTCGCCCAAGCGCCTCAAGCGCCATGGGCACATGCAGATAATGGGGCGTGCAGATATGCAGCACATCCACCGGTTCGTGATCAAGCAACGCCTCAAGGCTTTCATAGGCGCGGGCATGGTATTTTTCCGCCATGGCCTTCGCCCTGTCCGGGATGATATCCGCGCAGGCGGCAAGCCTTGCGCAGCCGGACTTTGCAAGCACCGCGGCATGCACGCCCGCAATGCTGCCGCAGCCTATGATCGCACTTCGCAACATAAAATAAGATTCCTTCCGTGAATAAGCTAAATTTCGTTACGGCTGAGCCCTTTGCCGGTAGTCGCTGCCGATGGTGATGTTCTCATCCCCGAGGCCGGACAAAGAGGCGGATTTTTCATAAAAGTGAGGCATGTGATTGAGCATCCCCTCCACCGTATAGAAGGGATCATCCTTCAGAATGGGCAGCGCTGCCGCTTTTTGCGTGGCGCCGGATTTATAGATGGCGGTGATCAGCTCGATGGTGCGCCGGCCGTCCTCCCCGGTGATGGCGGGCGCAACGCCCTTTTCCAGCGCTGTAAGCACGTTCTCGATCTGGCCGGCATGGCCCTCGTGAACAATGGGAGGCAATTGGCTGTAATACGCTGTCAGCTCTTCCTCCAGGGTTTCGTTCCTTACCGGGAAGCCGTTTGTTTTGGATACGGAGGCATACGTTTCCCACGGCGCGGAAATACGGGCCTTTTCACATTGGAAGATAAGCTGCTGCACTTCCCCATGATGGACCACGGAGCTGGTCACCTGGGCCAAAGCGTTTTCATAGCGCAGGATGGCCACGGACAGATCCTCCACCTCGGCGTTGTCATGGGCCACATTCGCAAGGACCGCCGTTACTTCCTTGGGCAGGCCCATCATCCAGCCCAGCATGTCGATGTGGTGCACGGCATGGTTCAGCGTGCAGCCTCCGCTTTCCTTGCTCCACAGGCCGCGCCACCACAGGTCGTAATAACAGTGGCCGCGCCACCAGTAGGAATCCACCTGAACATGCCGGACAGGCCCGGCCAGGCCCGTATCCAGCACCTTTTTCAGGTTGGCGACAGGGGCGCGGAAGCGGTTTTGGGCAATGCTGGAAAGAAGCTTTCCGCTTTTTGCGGCGGCGCTGAGCATCCGGTCACACTCCTCCAGGGAGGCGGCCATGGGTTTTTCCACCAGCACGTTCTTTCCGCTGTTCAAGGCGTTGATGGCGATCTCGGCATGCACATACGGCGGCGTGCAGATATCCACCAGATCGATATCCTGGCGGTCAAGGATTTTGTGGTGGTCGTCATAAATTTCGCAGTCCAGCCCGAACAGCGCCGCTTTCTCCGCCGCCTTTTCAGGCACGATATCCACCAATGCAACGATCCTGCACCGCTCCGGAAAATCCAGATAGCCCGAGATATGCGCCCGGGAAATATTGCCTGTGCCCACAATGGCCACGCGGATCATAATGTTTCCCCTTTCCCTTTCATAAGGGACGGCCACCGCGGTTTGGCAGTGGCCGCCTGTGTTCTTTTCTTTACACCGTGCTTCTAATCCTGCCTTGGGTGGGATTATTTGTGCATATTGTCCCAGGCCGCGATCTTCTCTTCCATAACCGCCTGGCCGCCGTCCTTCATGTACTGGTCGCGAAGCTCGTTGAACACCTTCAGGCAATCTTCCGGCGCAGCCATGGTGGCCTTGGTGAGCAGCTCCTTCTTGAAAGCGGTCAGGGAGGTGCCATACTGGGAATCGGACTTCAAAACCACGTCAAAATGGAAGTTGGTGGTGATGGGATCGCTCATGAATATGTTGTACATGGGCTCAAACAGGTCGGCATAGTTCTGGTAGGAAAGGGCCTGGGCCTTTATGCGCAGCGAATCGTCTTCAAACTGCTGGCCGTTGGTCAAAAGCGTATAGTCGATGTTCTGCATGGTGTTGAACTTGCGCTCATCCTGCACATCCAGAAGCAAGGGAACGCCTTCCTCATTCAGGGTATGGTGCACGCCTTCCTCGCCGTTTTGCAGGAAGTACAGCACATCCATCCGGGTCAGCCAGTCCATGTACATCACGGCCGCCTCAGGATGCTTGGCGTATACCGGAACGAAGCAGAAGATGCCGTTGGGGGCATACATGCCGTGATAATACTTGGTGGGATCGGTGACGGATTCAAAGCAGTTCAGCGGGCTTAATTTCGCTTCCGGCTGATAGGCCTGCAGCGCGCCCAGAACGCCGGGAGAAACGCGGATGGGATGGTCGTAGTTGTAGGTGTAGGCGCCGGCCTGGCCGGAGCTTACGGCGTTCCACAGCAGGTTGCTCTTGTCCAACGCAAAGTCGGGGGAGATGAGCTTTTCATTGTACAGCTTGTTCAGGAACAGTACGTAATCCTCATACCCTTCCCACATGATGTCCGGCACGGTGGCCAGTGTCTTTTCCTCCAGGTTCTTGATGAAGGACAGCATCAGGTGGTTATGGCTTGTCAGGTCATCGTTCATGGCATAGGGGATCACGTTTTCCACGCCGCCGGGGTTCTGGTCGCGGAAGGCTACCAATGCGTTATAGAATTCTTCCTTGGTGGTAGGCATCTTCATGCCCAGCTTCTCCAGCCAGTCTTCCCGGATGAACATGCCCTGGGTCGCCAGCACCACGCGCTTGGCGGGAATGGCGTATTGGCCGCCTTCAAAGATACCGTACTTTAGCAGGTCTTCGCCCAGGTAGGCTTTAAGGCCCTGGCCGTACTGGTTTAGAAGGTCGGTCAGTTCCACCAGGCCGCCCTGCTGCACAAAGTTGGTGATCACGGCCTCGGTATAGGTGAAGCAGATATCAGCCGCTTCCCCGGAAGCCATCAGCACGTTCAGCTTGTCTATTTCCTCGGTGCGGGGGATGACGACCCATTCCATTTTGATGTTCCTGGGATCGCCGAAGTTCTTTTGGATCCAATCCGTCCAATAGTTGTTGTCTACGGGCGTCTGGCCTGTGGCGCCCCGGTCGAATACGGAGACCTTCAGGGTGACTTGTTCGTCAAACCTGAATACCTCCTCCTTTGCTTCCCCTGCCGCAAGGGAGAATGCCGGCAGGCATAGCATAAGGCACAGAAGCAGAGAGACGAGTTTTTTCATGAGAGAAACCTCCTTACATATTTCACCATCCGCGTATCACGGACGGCGATGCTCCAACATTTATTCCTTCACCGCGCCAATCATCACGCCCTGAACGAAATACCGCTGCAGGAAGGGATAGACGATGATGATGGGGACGGTGGCGAACACGATGGCCGCCGCCTTGATCGTTTCCGAGAGCACGGCGTTTCGGCCGCCCTCCAGCATATTGACCTGCGTATCCGTGCTGTTGAATACCACCTGGTACAATTTCATCTGCAGGGTATACCGCTCGGTGGAGTTGATGTAAAAGCGCACATCGGCAAAGGAGTTCCACCTTGTCACTGCGTAGAACAGGCTGATGGTGGCGATAGCCGCGGTGGACAGCGGGAGGACGATCCGAAGCAATATCCCTACATCGTTGCAGCCGTCCAGGGCTGCCGATTCCTCCAGGCTGTCGGGAATGCTGGAAAAGAAATTGCGAAGGATGATGGTGTTGTAGGTGCTGATCAAAATGGGCAGCACCAGCGACAAGGGCTTATCGATGAGGTTCAATTGCTTGATCCACAGGTATTCCGGAATGATGCCGCCGGAAAAATACATGGGGATCAGGATGAAGAGCATCAGCCCCTTCCGGCCGGGAAGGGTCGTTTTGCTTAGGGGGTAGGCCAGAAGGATGCTGCCTATCATGGCGGATGCGGTGTAGCCGACAGTCAAAAGAATGGAGAAAACCAGGGAGGTCTGCATACCCTTATCCATAAAAACGGAGATATAGGCGTTAAAATCGAGATTCACCGGCCAGAGGGAGACCTTGTGGGCCAGCACGGCCTCCCGGCCGCTCATGGACAGCGCCACCAGGTGGATCAAAGGCACGATGCATACCATTACGCTCAGGAGCACCACCACATAGATGAAGACGGAGGAACCCAGATACCGCCGGCCCCTGGGGGACCCGGGCCTTTTGCTTAACCCAGCGCTTACCACAGGCCACCCTCCCCCATCCGCTTTGCGCTTTGATTGGCAACTACCAGGAAAATCATGTTCACAATGGAGCCGAACATGCCCACTGCCGTGGCGAAGGAGTACCGGGCATTCTTGATGCCCATTTTGTACACGAATGTGGATATGACCTCCGAGCTGTTGGCCACCATGTCGTTGCCCATTACAAAGGGCCGCTCAAAGCCGATGGATACCATCTGGCCCAACCGTAAAATCAGCATAAGCACAATGGTAGGGGTGATGCAGGGCAGCGTCACATGGGCGATGCGCCGCCAGCGCCCGCAGCCATCCACCTCGGCGGCCTCGTACAATTCAGGGTTCACCGCCGAAATGGCCGCCAGGTAAATGATGGTACCCCATCCGGCACTTTGCCAGATGCCCACACCCACATACACCGCTACCCAGTTGCCTTCGGCCATCAGAAAATTGGCGGGGCGGCCGGTGGCAAGGGTGACCAGGTGGTTGACAAGGCCGTTGGTGGCAAAGATCTGGTTAACGATACCGCCGACGATGATCCAGGAAAGAAAATGGGGCAGGTACAAAATCGTCTGCGAAATGCGCTTTACGCGCATGGACCGCATTTCATACAGCAATATGGCCAATGCGATGGGCACCGGAAAACCGAATAATAAGTCCAGCCCGTTGAGGACAACGGTATTTTTCAGCGCCAGCCAGAACTTGGGATAGGAAAATATCTCTTGGAAGATGGTGAAGCCGGTCCATTCGCTTGCCCACATGCCCTTGAAGATATTGAAATTCTTGAATGCCACCTGCAGCCCGGTAAGCGGCGCGTACCGGAAGACGGCATATTGAATCAATGGCAGCAGCAGCATAAGGTACAGGTATTTGTGGCGGCCGATCCGTTTTATGAGCTTGTTTGTTTTCCGGGATGCTTTAAAATCCACTGTCAAAAGGCTTCCCCCCTTGGCATAGAAATCTGTTTTGATCCATGCAATGTTCACTTATCACGCGCTTCGGTTTCGTCAAACCGTCATCGTACTTGTATGATATTGTACAATATCCTCAAAGTAAATTGAAAAAATTGCTTGATACATTGCAAAAGTTGATATATGATGCATACAAGAGGTGATCGGGATATGAGCAATCTGGCAACATGGGATATTTCTCATCCCATGGAGGACGAGCGGGAATATGAAATGTATCATCACAGTTGCCACCGCAGGATCACTCCGGAATTCCACAGCCATGACTTTTATGAGATCTACTTTTTTATCTCCGGCGACGCCTCCCTCTACATTGAGGAATACGCCTACCGCATGAATCCGGGTGACGTGGTGATCATTCCGCCGGGCCGCATGCACCGCGCCTATTTTCACAATACAGAGGCGTATTACGAGCGCATGTTCATCTACATCAGCCGCAACGCCCTTCGTGATATGGGCTCCAAGGATTTTTCGCTGCTGGACATCATCGACGGCTGTATTGGGCGGGCGCAGTTCTGCCATACCCTTGGAGACAAGGATTTCGCCGCCTGCCGCTACACCATCAGCGAGATCATTTCCGATGCGGCGGGCGCGCCGCCGCACCAGCGCCTGATCAACCGCTGCAAGCTGACCATCCTGATGACGCGGCTGTGCAAGCTGTTCAGCGAGGCCAGGGAAGAACGAAGCTCCCGCTCCTCCAAGCGGGTGGCGGATGTGATTGCCTATATTAACGAACATATCGGGCAGGATCTTTCCCTGGACGAAGTGAGCAGCCGCTTTTTTATCAGTAAATACCATCTGATCCGTGAGTTTAAAAGCTATACCAACCGATCCGTATACCAATACATCGTTGCCAAGCGCATCATACAGGCAAAACTTCTCATGCAGTCGGGCATCATGCCCACCGACGTATATCTGAAATGCGGTTTCAGGGAATATTCCAGCTTTTACAAGGCCTTCAAGAAGGAAACGGACCTGTCGCCCCAGCAATACATTGCCTGCTTAAGCAGCAATGCCCTGCGCCCGGACAATTTCGAGGCGGTGTGACGAAAGCAGTCATTCCATTTCGCCATCGGGAGGATAGCCATGTATACGATCCAAATTCTCAACGCCGCCGGCAAGGTCAAAAAGTCCGCCTCCGGGTCCGGTTACGTGCGTTTTCTGTATACCAGGGCCTATGAAGAAGGCGACAGCATCGCCTTTTTCTCAGACGCGGAGCATTGCGTGGCCCAGGTGGACCAGGCGGTGCCCGAAGCGTTTGTCTACCTGCCTGAAAGGCAGTTCATTTACCGCATCCCCAAGGGGGACTTTTCCCTCGCCTACCCGCCCCAGGCGTTTGCGGGGGATATGCACCTTCTGCAAATCCGTCCCGCAAAGCCGGAGGAGCTGCATGCGCGCCGCAACCTGTCCCTGAACCCCATGGACCAGCGCTATTGCGAAAGCTGCTTTCCCCACGCCTCGGCCAACATCGAAACCCGGGATGAGCCTGTATTTTTTGCACGCAATGTGCCCGACGGGTGGAAGTTGAACCACAGCCACGGCAATTGGCCCTTCCAGTCCTGGGGCATCGGCGGCAGGGAGGACGCGGAGATCACAATCCATTTCGGCCGGACCATCCGCATCGATGAGGTGGCTGTGACCCTGCGGGCTGATTTCCCCCATGACAGTTGGTGGAAGCAGGGAACGCTGACTTTTTCCGGCGGGCAGCAAATGACCCTCACCTTTGAAAAGACGGCGGATACCCAACACTTCCCTGTCGGAGAGCATCTGGCACAATGGGTCCGCCTGTCGGATTTGAAAAAAGCGAAGGGCCTGTCGCCCTTCCCCGCGCTCACCCAGTGGGAGGTATTCGGGGAGGACACCTGATTGTAAATTGCCAGGGCAGTCTCATTTAGATTTTGTAACAAAAAAGAGGATGTGCCCGAAGGTCCAGGGCGACCGGAAAGCCCTGGTCGCCCCCGCAGGGGCGAAACTCTTTTTCCTCAAAGGAGATTTGATCGAAAAAAGAAGGGCATTTCGTGCCGCGCGGCACGACCAGGGCTTGACCATCGCCCTGGACCTTCGGATGCGCAACTTGCTTTTTCTTGTTTACCCCTTCCTTTGCCTTCATAAAAATCCAAATGAGACTGCCCTGATAAGGAACCGCCTCCGCCTTGACAAACTTCCCGGAAAATGGCAAGATGTTTCCAAACCGGACAGCGGAAGGTGAATATGCGTATGAAGCGGTGGCTATGCGTTTTTTTGGTGCTGTTGATGGCGGCGGGCTCCCCGGCCTCGGCCGCCCGGAAGGAAGACGGATACATAAGCCATTACACCAAAGGATACTTTCGCAAACCGCATGCCGTATACTCGGGTCCCGGCGAGGAGTATTTCCGTGCCGCCGGCGGCAAGGCCCTGTATGGCAGCGGGGTGGTCAGGTACTACGGCGCCGGGCCGGAGGGATGGATACTGATCGGGTACAGCATCAATCCCGTGACATACCGCCTCGGCTATATCAAGGCATCCTTTGGGGATATGGTCACCAAGGGGGAAGACAGGGCGCTTTCCCTAAAGAGCCTTGCGGCCGTCACCTTGCAGCCGCTGGATTTTTTCGATGATCCGGGAATTGGCGATATTGCCGGCCAGCCGCTGCTTAAATTGCCCCAGGATGCAAGGGTCACGTATCTGGGGGAGTTCAGCCGGGATTGGACCTACATCGAAGCGGACGCTTCCTATTTGGGCAGCCCGGCCAGAGGCTTTGTGAGCAGCGGCCATGTGGTGACTGTCGCAAAGGGGCCGGGCCAAGCGGCAGAAAACGCTGCCGGCACTTCCATGCTGGCGGATGGGCAGCCCGGGCTTCAGTGGGAAACCACCTCCATGGCTTGGTCGCGAAATGTGGAAATTACCAGCAGCGCGCAGTGGCAGGCTATCCCGGATGCGCCATGGATATACCTTGGCGCGGACGGAAACAGCCTTCAGATCCAACTGGCAGAAAATCAGGATCAGGAATCAAGAAAGGGCATCATCCACCTGACCAGCAATACAGCCATGATGCAGATCGCCGTTATACAGGGCGGGAAGCAATAAATTGCCTATACCCCCGCGGGAAACAGCAAGCTTTTTACCTGCGCCTCTTTTGCAAACAGGGCGCAGCCTCCCTGGTGATCGGTTTCCTGCGCGTTTAATTCCCGCACCTTCTGAAAGAAGGGCGACTCCAGCGCCTGCATAAGCGTATGGTCCTTCAGACTTATGTCGGAGTAAGGCGAAAAAGGGCAGGGCTCCGCGCCGCCGTAGGGGTTGATATGGAAAAATCCGCGGCCCGCCGCCAGGCAGCCGCCCATCCGCTTCTCATCGCCGGGGAACGAAAGAAAGATCATGCCCGGGAAGCGTTCCCTGAGGCTCTCCTGGGCCGTATCCATCATCAGCCGCGATGAATCGTCAAGGGCCAGATGCTCTGTGCCGGGTGCTACGGGCACATACTCAATAAAGAAGATAAGGCGGCAGCCCTTGTCATACAGCGATCTTAAAAAGCAGGGGGAAGTGACCTCCACCATGTTTTCCGTGGTGACGGTCAGGGAAACGCCGAACAGCAGTTTTTTCTCCTCCAGGCTGTCAAGCGTGCTTTGGACCAGCCGGTAGGTTCCCTCGCCCCGGCGCTCGTCGGTTAATTTTTCGCCGCCTTCCAGGCTGATCACGGGCACCAGGTTCCGGTGGTGATCCAGCAGGCACAGTACATCCTTATCCAGCATGGTGCCATTGGTAAAGATGGGGAACAGAATGCTTTCATGTTCCGCCGCCCGGCTTAAAACATCCATGCGCAAAAGCGGCTCGCCGCCGGCCAGAAGCACAAAGGAAATCCCGGCCTCCTCCGCCTGATGAAAGATGCTGTCCCACTGCCCGGCAGTCAGCGGCGCTTCCTTGCTTTGCCCGCCGCACAGTCCGTTGGCCCTGGCATAGCAGCCCTTGCAGGATAAGTTGCAGGCGCTGGTGATGCTGGAGATCAAAAACATGGGGATGTGGCGGCCCTGCGCTTCCTGCTCCATCCGCCGCTTTTCCATTTGCATTTGATGCCTGTGGTATTTCCGTAAAAACACGGTCTCCTTAGGGTTGCGAAGCGTGGCCCGAAGGATATCCGCAATCAGCCTTTCCGCGCCTTTGTTTAAATATTGTGACAGATCCCTGTTGGATTCCATGATGCTGTTCCTTCCTGCCGGTTGTTCCTTGCCGCTTAAAATGCGGGCGTGCTTCCACATATAGATTATAGAAAAATGCGCCATTCCCATCAATGGGATTTCCATTAGAACACGATGAGGATTTAACAATCTTTCAGTGGTGTCAACAAAAAAACC